>DAOUQR010000170.1 GCA_030625525.1 Pseudomonadota bacterium
TGATCGAAGTCATCAACAATTGAAGATGGCAACGTATTTTTAACGTATTTTATTTCACAGATAGTGACGACTTTATCATCTCGCTCAAAAAGCAAATCAATTTGATAACCTTTTTGATGCTCATTGGCTTGTCGATTAAAATAAGTACCGGAACGATATTTAACAGCAGAAAAACCTAAGATACCGGCAATGAGACGGTGATGCTTTCGACAAAATCGCTCAAACGCATAGCCCAACCATTGTTGGTAAGCAGTTAAGTTCAACGCCCTTGTAGGTTGCTTGTCAAAATCACCTTGACTGATCTCCGAAGCAATGGGTTGAATAAATTTAAAGAAAAAATGTAAATAAGCATCGACTATACAGTAGCGCGCCGTTTTACTTGCTGCGGATAAATTATAAGGCGTGTATTTTTCAATAAAACCACAAATAGCTAAATCATCTAGGATATCCGTCAAGCCGCCACCTGATGCAATCTTTATATGTTTACTAATTTCGGCACGTGTAGCGAATTTCCGCTTACTCAAAAAAACAAGTATTGAGCGGTAGTACTTATTATCACCCAGACTGCTACTAAAAATACGTTCAGGTTCAACTAGAAAAAACGCACCTGTTTTAAATGACTCGTTGCAGAGTGTAATGTAGGTCGATTGCTTATTTCTAAATCGCAATAAATATTCCGGCATGCCACCTAATGTTAAATAAATATCTAATACTTCTTGTTTAGAATGCATCGTTAACATTTTCTGAGCAGAGGTCAAACTCAATTCTCGAAGTGGCATTTCATATTGGGATCGATTATGTAGGGCGCGAGATTTAATAACGTTATTGATCATAAAAGAGGGTGAGGAACCGCACAATACCAAAAGCAGTTCCTTATTATGACGAAAAAAATTATCCCAGGCATACTTTAAAGCACTGACAAGATCATCATTATAGTTAGCGAGCCACTGTAACTCTTCTAAGTAAATAGTCCAGGTACCCGTCTTAGTGTATTTGGCAATATATTTAAATACATCAACCCAATCATCAGGGCTAATATCGCGTAATAAAGGTTCTTGTACGTAGTCAGCTAATTGACGCATCACAAACTTCATTTGTTGAACGTCCGTCAGATTTTCTCGACCCTCAAACTTCAAAATATTTCGCTCAAATAAAGTTTGTTCAAGTAACTCCGTTTTACCAACACGGCGTCTACCATAGACGATCATAATTTTAGCGCCAGGCTGCTCGAGTATTTCCTGAATACGATTTTGTTCAGAATGTCGGCCGACAAAATCAGGATTGGTTGTAACTTGATAGGGGATCAAATTGTCGCTCGCTCTTTGTTTCGCCAATAAAGGTGAATAGTAGTATCTATTGGCGAAATAATCAAATCAATTTTCGCCAATAGCCGCTCTGGAGCATAGCTATTGGCGAAATAATTAAATAAACTTTCGCCAATAAGACTGATTGACTTTCATTTCCTTATTAAATTCGAGTCACTTTAGGATCATCCAGTGTTCCAGCAATATGATAATTATATTTCATGCCTTTGCGCACCTCAGAGCTTACGATTTTATTGGCCAGCCAAGTCACCGCGCCCGCAATGGGACCACCGGCGATGGTTGCAATCACTGGGATGCTCGAGGTTAAATACGGAAAGACTTTCATATCAATGTCCAGCTGCTTATTGGTCAATACCACAGCGCCGCGCAATTCGATATAGGCCACGTTAGAATCCAACACAATTTTTTTAGCGCTGGCCTGCCCCTTCGCAAACAATAAACTGCCGTAAAATTTATTAAAGCTGAGCTCATTACTCTCCATATCATTAAAACCACGCGTTAAGCGTTGAGCAAAGGCACCGACACTTAATATTGTGAGTAATCTTCCGATGCTTACTTTACTTGCCGTTTCTGAATCAAGCTGGGTGATCGCCCCTGAATTTAAATTAAAAACGGTACGTCCATTCAAAATTTTGCTTGAAAAATTCATCGGGGTACTCGGCCAATTTAAATCAAAATCAATCGATGAAGCCCGCGCTTCAATCACAGGTTTAACGCCTACATCTTTTAAAAAGCGTTTAAAATCCGGGCTTGATAAATCACCTTTTAAATATGTCTGTTGTTGTGCCCCCTGTTGCTGCCATCGTCCACTGCTACGCAGTGCAAAAGCAGGTGAATGCACATTAAAGTCATCAATGACTAGCCCCTGCCTCGTAGGGTGCGTCGTTAAATTAAGCTGACCTAAATTCATATCATTATATTGAAGCTGCCCTATCTTGAACTGTAACGCAGGCAACTGCTTAGGGTTGAAATCCTGTGTCGTTTGAGACGCGGATTTATGCAAAACCCAATGATTTAAATCCGCTTTAATTAATTTTCCAGACTTTTCAATCGTCACACTGCCGTCAATATCTTTACCTTTCAATTTCACTAACCATTCTAATGGCTGAGGTAAAAGTTCTAAGCCGACGTCATGCCACTGACGCGCACGCCATTGTAATAAACCAAAATGAATGGCGAGCTTTTTAAATTCTGGAAATTGGGTCATCGATGAAGAAACCGGCAATTGCTTATACCAATCATACCAAGTAGACGCATCTAAACGAGGGATCGAACCCGTTAAATAAAAGCCAGAATGGTCTAAAGGCTCTGCATGTTTCGCACCAAAATCAATATTCAATGATGTTAAGCTCAACTTGTTTTGGCGATGTTTAATAACAGCAGCGGCTCCAAAGACATCCGTGTACTGCATATTCAATTTAAAAGAGGATTGATCATTAAAACGCGCTTTCAATAAAAGCGTTTTTGTTTGTGTTGCCGCTTTACCTAAGGGGGACGGTAGATCCACGCTAACGCCGCGAAGATCAGACTTCAAACTTAAATGAATCGGTAAATTTTTAGCGCGAGGGATCCGTAGTTTACCTTGATACGTCATTTTTCCTTTAATAAGTTTTAAGGTAGGCAAATTCAATTGGTGCTGCAATGTTTTAATCGGCATCGTCCCCTGCACATTGACTCGTGTGCCGACATAGTTACCATTGTGATCCAACGTTTTCAGCGACACGCTGATTGGCTGCTTATCAAATAAAGCGCTTAGTTTGTCACTCTTCAATGTATTACGCGTAAAGATTAAAGGGCCATTGATATGAGTAAGCTTCACCTCCCACTTTGGTATCGTATAAGTGGCATCGTGTAATTGTACACGCCCATTCATGGTAATATCGTCTTTGTGATCACCCAGTGGCGCTCGGATTTTTAAAGCCAAGTCCATTTTTCCACTTATATTTAAATGATTAAAAATTTTTAATTTATAAATGAGCGGTGTCTGCTTAACAAACCGTATGAGATCTCGCGTCGTCGTTTGAACCTGTCCATCAATAAGCAATAAAGTTTTTCGACTCGACATCATCGGTAGATCGACTTTAACATTTTTAATAGGAATACCATTGAGCTTCCCAAAATGCGCCATCGCTTTCATAGTATGTGGCGTAAATAAAAGACTGGCGGCAACATCGGTTGCTAACGGCCAATTATAAGCATAACTCAGGGTTAAGTTTTGGACTTCCATGCTTGCCGTCATTTTGCTGAGTTGCCCAGGAATTTTAATCACACCCTGCGCACTTCCTTTGTATATCGCCTGCTTAAACCAACGATTCAAATCAGCTTTGAATATTTTATCCGGCAAATAGTGTTTTAAACGCTTGAGATGAGGGATCACATACGAGGCTTGCACGTCAAATTTTGGTGCACCGCCACTTGAATTAAAAAGGACACCGGCATGCCCTTCGATGCCCAAATCGTCATTCATAACTTGTATATTGTTAGCTTCAACGTCCCAAACAGTCTGTTTCTTTTTCCAGGTCAGATCAGCCCCAGCCCTTGAAAACAGCATTTGATG
>DAOUQR010000256.1 GCA_030625525.1 Pseudomonadota bacterium
AAAAAGATCAATTCGAGTATTTTCCCTGGCTTACAAGGTGGTCCACTCATGCATGTGATTGCTGCTAAAGCCGTTGCATTCAAAGAAGCACTGTTGCCAGAGTTTGCAGACTATCAAAAACAAGTGGTTAAAAACGCCCAAGCGATGTGTGATGTCATTCAACAACGGGGTTTTACCATTGTCACCGGCGGAACTGATAATCATTTATTTTTAATCGATTTAATTAATAAAGATATCACGGGTAAAGATGCAGACGCTGCTTTAGGTCGCGCTAATATCACCGTGAATAAAAACACAGTTCCGAATGATCCACGTTCACCGTTTGTGACGAGCGGTTTGCGTTTAGGCACACCGGCAGTCACAACACGTGGCTTTAAAGAAAATGAATGTCGAACCTTAGCCAATTGGATTTGCGACATATTAGATGATATTGAAAATGAAGAAACTATCACGCGTGTTAAACAAGATGCGCTGAGTTTATGTCGTGAATTTCCTGTTTATGAGAGATAAACTATGCACTGTCCCTTTTGCAATGCTGAAGATACAAAAGTCATTGATTCACGATTAGTGAATGATGGTAACCAAGTGCGCCGTCGTCGAGAATGTTTAGCGTGTAGTGAACGTTATACAACCTATGAAACGGCTGAGTTACTCATGCCCAAAATTATTAAGCGTAGTGGCCGACGCAAACCGTTTGATGAAGACAAATTACGTGCCGGTTTGCAATTGTCACTGGAAAAACGTCCTGTGGCAGTTGATGATCTTGAAACGGCGATTGATCATGTCAAACAAAAATTACGCGCATGTGGTGAGCGAGAAGTTGAATCATCACAACTGGGTGAATGGGTGATGGATGAATTACGTGCGCTTGATCAAGTGGCGTATGTTCGATTCGCATCTGTTTACCGACGGTTTGAAGACGTATCCGATTTTCATAACGAATTGACCCGACTACAACAATCTAAAGAGGCAACAACATCATGAAACCTAGAGCTCGTCAAAAAGCACGACGCTTAGTCTTACAAGGATTGTATGAACGGCATTTTTCACAAAATCCATTGACGGATATTGAAGCACTGACCCACACTCGACACGATATGGCAAAAGTGGATACCGAATTTTTTCATGAATTGCTTCATGGTATTATAAAACAACAAGCGGAACTTGATGCTTTGTTTGAGCCACTGTTAGATCGTGATATTGATGATTTAACGCCTATTGAGCTGTATGTTATTCGCATAGGATGCTACGAGTTAAAAAATCGTTTGGATGTTCCTTATAGGGTGGCTATCAATGAATCGGTTGAATTGGCGAAAATATTTGGTGCCGATCAAGGGCATAAATATGTGAATAGCATTCTTGATAAATTGGCGAAGGAACTTCGAAAGACAGAAATCAATGCCAATCAATGAATTTTCACTCATTGAACAGTATTTTAATCAGCAAGCATTCAAATGCGATGATGTTATTTTGGGGATCGGTGACGATGCCGCTATTTGTAAAATACCCAAGCATAAAAAACTCGCTATAGCGATTGATACACTCGTCAGTGGCGTGCATTTTTTACCGGAATGGCCTGCTGATGTGATCGCTCATAAATCCTTAGCGGTTAATTTAAGTGATTTAGCTGCGATGGGAGCAACGCCTTCTTGGTTTACCTTGGCTTTAACCTTGCCTGAATCTAATGAGTGTTGGTTAGCCGCGTTTTCTAAGGGTTTATTTCGATTAGCGGATCAATACGAATGCCAATTAATTGGGGGGGATACCACCCGAGGTCCATTATCAATAACGATTCAAGTCGCAGGTTTGCTTGAACAGCCATTGATGCGAAGTCAGGCGGAAGTCGGTGATTTAATAGTCGTTAGCGGGCAACTGGGTGCGGCCGCTGCTGGACTTGCGATTATTCAAAATCAGATTGAATTACAAGAGCCATTTAAAACCCAAGCATCCGAAGCGCTACTCACACCACAACCCCGAATCGCTTTAGGGAAAACATTGTCAACAATTTCAAACTGTGCCATTGATATTTCAGATGGCTTATTAGCCGATTTAAATCATATTTGCGAATCATCAGATTCTGGCGCGACGATTTATTTAAATAAACTCCCATTGTTTGAAGGATTAAAATCACTTGATGAAAAAACAGCATGGGAGTACGCGCTGTGTCACGGTGATGATTATGAATTAATTTTTACAATAAAACCTCCGTTCAAATTGCAGTTGGAAAAATTAAGCCAGGCGCTGGATTTATCACTGACAGTTATCGGAGAAATCACATCAGGCAATCAGGTGATTTGTTTAGATCAGCACGATCAAAACATGGAATTTTCTAATGCCGGCTACCGGCATTTTTAACTGGGGTTAGTTTGGGAGTGGGGTCAGGTCTGAGACCTGACCCCATGTGGGTTATATCGATGGGGGGAGAGAATTAAACATGAGTACACTTAGTGACAAAGTTTGGCATGACTGGCGATATTTTATTGCGTTTGGTTTTGGCTCGGGGCTAGCTCCTTTTGCTCCGGGGACGGTTGGCACAATGGCTGCTATCCCGATTTATTTAATGGTTCGGCCGTTGTCGTTATTTTGGTATTTATTGGTTTGTATCGTTACATTTATTTTTGGTTGTTGGGTGTGTGATGTCACCTCGAAGGAAATCGGCGAACATGATTATCCGGGTATTGTTTGGGATGAAATTGTAGGCTATCTGATCACGATGATTGCCATACCTCATCAGTGGGTTTGGATCGGTGTTGGATTTTTGCTGTTTCG
>DAOUQR010000044.1 GCA_030625525.1 Pseudomonadota bacterium
CTGGGTGATGAGGCTCGACTTTTATTTTCTCATCAATCATGTCAGCGTGAATTGATTGGGATCATTTCCACGATTGAATACAAGCATCGACCGAAGCAATTATCTCTGATAACGATTACGCTTGAGCCACGTTGGGGTCTGTTAAAAAACAATAACAGCGCACAGGTCATATTAAACTGTGATGCTAAAACGATTGCTGAACTCTGTTTAAAAAAATCTGGGCAGCCGGCGCTTAAATTAAAATGGTGTGTCTCAAATGATTTAAAACAATATGCTTGGCAAGTGCAGGCACCGGATGAAAATGACTGGGCGTTTCTCACGCGTCTACTTGCTTTCAATGGCATTTATTTTTGGTTTGATGATCACGAAACTTTAGTCTGTTGTGATGATATTAAACATCATAAAACGCTCGGTCTCATTTCGACAATTTCGCCGTCGCAATTAACTCAACATCAGCTGGGTGTTTTTAAAATAACGCGAGGGCAACAATGGTTTCCACAAACGATTCAAGTCTACGATCATGACCGGCTTCAACAAGGTGATCTCGCACTGGCTAACAACATTAAAGAACACGCTAAAGAAAAATCGATTATTATCGAAGAACATTATGGACTTGGCTGTGAAAATCATACGGATGCGCTCAGACAAGCCGAGCTGAGAAAAAATTTAAATTGTGTCAAATCAAATAAATGGACGCTGATCAGCAATCATTTTCAACTTCAATCAGGCTTGCGAATTAATTTAGAAACGAATTATCTAATTACTCAAGTTGAGCATCGCTTTGAAAACAAAGGCCATTATAAAAATACGGCAACCGTTATTAAAAGCGAAACAAAGTTTGCAAGTGAAATCCCACAGAAACCCATCGCGCCTCAATTTTGTTGCGCGACAATCGAAGCGAATTCGAGATCGCCTCACTTAAATGAGCTGGGGCAATACCGTATTCGTTATGCATGGGATAAATCCAACCCTAAAATACAAGCGTCTATTCCTGTCAGACGATTGAATGCGGCAAATACGATTCATATGCCCATACAAGATGGCACGGAAGTCATTGTGACCTGTGTTAATGGCGATTTAAATCGTCCCATCATAGTGGGTGCCATCAATAAACGCATGCAACCCAGTCCGGTCACTCACAGCAATGCGAAACAAAATATTTTAAAAACAACCTATGGCTGTCTTATTAATTTTGATGACAGCCCAAACAAACAGTCGATAACATTACACACCCCCAAGGCACAACTGGCTCTACTGCCTCAACTCACCCCCTCACAAATGCATTTTCATTGTGAGCAAGGTGATATATTTTTTTCGGCGTATAAAAATATTCATTGGTGCGTCAAACAAAATTGGACCGAAGTTACCGGTGACAACTATGACATTCGAGCTGAAAAACAATTCGAATGTCAGACTCAGACAGGCAATATCAACATCAACTGTGATGAGCGTATGGATGTCAATTGTAAAGATGACTTAACACTAGAAGCCCGTGATATCTATTTAAATAAAGCTAAGCAAATCGATTGGCAATCTGAGAAGCAATGTCAGCTCACCACATCAAATGGGGAGCTCTCATTGAAATCAGATAAACGCATTCAATTAGAGACAAAAAAACAATTAGAAATTTACAGTGATGGCGACATAAAATTACAGCAAGGTAAATGTCAGCTAACCCTTAAATCGAATGGTCAGCTGATCATCAACGGACCTCGCGTTACGCTAGAGAGCGATCAGATATTTCGTTTGATCGGACAAGTTGAATACGTCCAAGATTCTTAAAGTTGTGTTCCGTCATTGTAAACGTTTGGTGGTAAGGTAAAAAACCGGGCTTAAGCATGGTTAAACGGTATTGACCTGGCGCTAAATGTTTCGCATAGAATGTGTCGAAACCATTGGTTTGAACGGGCATTAATTGTTGTTGCCATAAATCATTATCCACCAAATCATCTTTAGTTATATGTTCCAGTACAAAATATTCTGCTTTTAGATGACCATATTTTTTAGAAATTTTTCCAATCAACGTGTTGGCCGGTTGTTCAGGTAGTGTTGAATCAACCGACGGCAAGGCGTGCGTCGTTAAGTTAAAGGCTTCCGTTAAATCTTTTTCACTCATACGAGAATTTAAACTGTATTTTTCACGGTATTGACGCATGAGTCGAAAAGCACTGATGCGTTGTGATTTATCCAGTTGTCCGCGTAATTTGTCTAAGCGTCGCCATAATCCGGGATAATCGCCTGGCAAGGTTTCTACGTAAAGTCCCCACCAAGCAAAGGCTTTAGCGGGATCCGCTTTCACAGTGATCCCATGATAATAGTCGTTACTTAATAACCACATTTTTTGGATGTTTTTATAGGCTTCAATCAATTGACGTTTTTCAGATGAAGTATAAACATGAGGTGGCTTGGGTGCTGACGGTTTCTGATGACGAATGATTTTATGTTTGTTGCTATGCCGATGTTTCGTTGTGTGTTTCGTTGCATGTGACTTTGAATGCTTTTTCGATTTTTTTGAGTGGTGAGACTTACGTACAACACGGTGTTTATCCACGCTCTTAGCTTGGGAAAATGAAAAAACAACTATCATTAATAACGCGATGAACATTCTAAACATCGTCATACATCCTCATACATCTTCATAAAAAAACCAAGCACCTGGATAGGTGCTTGGTTAACCGTATACCTTGAAATGAAATTAGCGAATGAGTTTTTTCAACGCATTGCTATTGGTTTTCCCTTTTTCCACGCCCACAAGGTTAACTTTAAAAATTAACACTTCGTTAGGACCGATTTTTCCTGGGATACCACGTGAACCATAAGCAAGAGCTGGTGGAATGTAAATTTCCCAAACGCCACCCGCTTTCATTTTAGGCATCACTTGTTGCCAACCTTTAATGGTATTACGCAACGCCAATGCTATCGGCTTACCTTTTTGACTTTCGTCAAAAACTTCACCGTTCATCAATGAACCTTTATATTCAACTTTGACTTTATCTTTTAAGGTTGGCGACTCACCCTGACCTTTGGTGATCACTTTGTATTGAATACCGCTATCAAGTGTCACAATGCCTGTTTTAGCTTTATTGTTATCAAGGAATGCTTTACTTTTTTTGAGGTTAGCACTGCCTTCTGTTTTTAACTTAGCCATCATTTGAGCGCGCGCTTGTGTTTGAAACTGCATGAATTTGGCACGCATTTCTTTCTGATCAAAGCGAGGCTTGTCACCCTTCATCGCAGAAGTTAAACCTGTTTCAAATTGTTTATAGTTAAGTTGTAATTCACTGGATTTCATACGTGTTCCAAACATATAACCCAAGATGTAACTCACATCGTCTTTGCTCACTTTAGGTGTGGCTTTGGCATCTGCTGTTTCAGCAGCTATACCGCTAGTCGCTAATAATAAACCGGTGAGTGCTGTTGCAATTAAAGTCTTTCTCATTATTGTTTCTCCGCAAAATGTAGAAGCTTAAGCCATCTTATGTTGATAGCGAGGCTCGAGTATAGCAGCTAATTTAAAAACTACGCATAGCGTTGTTTTAAATATTTTTCAGCGTCTCTCGCTGGCTGTTCTAGACCCAACGCGCGATTAGCTTTGGCGATCATCTTCAAGGCCTTCGGCGCAACTTTAGCACGCGGATATTGCTCAACTACGATATTAGCGCGGTTAATCGCGGCGACGTATTTGCGGCGTTTGTAATAATAATTCGCAATATAATATTGTTTGTCTGCAAATAAATTCTCAATTTTGACCATGTATTCACGAGATTTAGGCACGTAACGACTACTAGGAAAGCGTGTCACTAATTCAGAGAAATTACGGTAGGCTGTGTTTTTCCCTGCTAAATCCCTGAGTGATTGATCGAATTTAAAAAACGTAAGTAAAGCATTTTTATGCGTAGCGTAGTGTGAACGGGCTTTCATATAATAGGCGTAGTCCACATCTTTAGCACGAGGATAAAGATGAATATACTGATCGGCCTCAGCCGCAGCTTCAGCAAATTTCTCTTTCTCAAAGTAGATATTGATCAAACCATGCTGTGCACGCTTTGCATAAACACTGGTTGGATAGGTCGCTAAAACCTGTTCATATTTATTGATAGCTCGCTCAGACAAACCGGCATCTTTAGCTTGCTGTGCCGCAGCATAGCCTTGTTGTGGACTACTAATAGGCCCATCGGAATCGGTCATAGTAATTTGTTTGAACTTGGCGCAACCGGTCAACGCGAATAATAAGATAAATCCAGATAACACTATTTTTATTGTTTTCATAACAGCCTAAAATTCAGTCAGTAGATAAAGAACGGTCATTATCCTCGAAAGAACCGTTGAAAGCAATTGCAGACAAATTATTCGGATTTTTCAAATAAATGAGCTTATACTTCAGCCACTATGCATATTCAAATAGACATCATTATTCCGGAAGAGCTGGCGGGCAAACGCCTCGACCAAGCTTTGGCATCCCTACTCACGGAGCATTCACGCAGTCGTATTACGCAGTGGATCAAGCAAGGGGACGTTCAGATCAATCAGCAAGTTTGCTTACCTAAACTTAGACTTGAAGGTGGTGAGCATGTATTCATTGATGCAAACGTCAGTGAACCTGAGCGTTGGGTGCCCCAAGACATACCGCTCGATATCCTCTTTGAAGATGACGACTTACTCGTCATCAATAAACCGGCAGGATTGGTTGTACACCCAGCCGCGGGTAATCCGGATCAGACACTGGTTAATGCGGTGTTACACCATTATCCTCCCGCTAAAGATTTGCCTCGGGCCGGTATTGTTCATCGATTAGATAAAAATACCACCGGCGTGATGGTCGTGGCTAAATCGTTGCGAGCACATACGGATATCGTGCAACAATTACAGAAACGCACCATGAGACGTCAATACCTGGCCATTGTGCAAGGCGTGTTAAGTGGCGGAGGGAAAGTCGACGCCCCGATTGGTCGCCATCCTAGAAACCGCTTAAAAATGGCAGTCGTTAACAATGCCAAACATGCGCTGACCCATTACCGCATTGAACAACGTTTTGAAGCGCACACCTTACTACGCTGCCAATTAAAAACGGGACGCACGCATCAAATTCGTGTGCATATGACGCATATTAATCATCCGATTGTGGGTGATAATTTATATGCTGGACGAGCGAAGCTCCCTAAAAAAGCATCTGAAGAACTGCGTGAAACCCTACGACACTGTGAACGCCAACAACTCCACGCATTCGAGTTAACGCTAAGACATCCAGACACCCAAGTCGAAATGCATTGGCAAGCGCCGGTGCCCGAAGATATGCAACAGCTCATCGAACTACTCAAACAAGAATCCTAATTGGGTTTGAATAGACTTTTAAAATTGAGTGACATTGACAATGCAAAATATTATTTCGCCGGATTGGCCAGCGCCCACAAATGTTGTTGGCTTTACCACAACGCGTCAGTTTGGTGTGAGTGAAGGTTGTTATCAAGCTTTTAATTTAGCCCATCATGTCGGTGATGACTCGCAAGCGGTGGATGCTAATCGCCAGTTGTTACGTGAGCAATTGCCCAGTGATCCGTGTTGGCTGGATCAAGTTCATACGGATATTGTTATGCCGGCAGAGATTTGGCAAAGTCCGCCAAAAGCAGATGCGAGTTTTACGCATCAAACTAATCGTGTGTGTATCGTGATGACAGCAGATTGCTTGCCCGTTTTAATTTGTGACAAAGCCGGAAAAAGTGTGGCAGCCGTACATGCTGGCTGGCGTAGCCTTGTTAAAGGCATTATTCCAAAAACGATTAAAGCCATGCAAACAGCACCGGCGGATCTACTCGTATGGTTTGGTCCAAGCATTTGTCAGGATTGTTTTGAAGTTGGCCCCGAAGTCTTCGAACAATTTGTAGCTGCCGAGGCATGCCACGCACAGGCATTTAAACCGTCTTCACGAGACAATCATTACTTGGCTGACTTAACACAGATTGCACGCCAGCAATGTGAGCGATTAGGGATTACGGCTACTTACGGCGGTGAATATTGTACGTATGAGCGCGATGAACTGTTTTATTCTTATCGGCGAGATGGACAGACGGGGCGATTAGCATCGCTTATTTGGATTGCTGATTGATCTTAGAACATAACTTCTGTATACTTTTCGTCCTTTTTACTGGCTGAGTCGTTATCATGAAGAAGTCGTTATCTCTCTCTATTTTTCTACTTATTTGTTTTTTTGGATCAGCGTTTGCTGCGCCTACGGCATTGCCGACTAGCCTTGCGCCTGTCTTAAAAAAAGTGATGCCTGCTATCGTTAACATTTCGGTGCAAGGTGAATTGCCGGCGCTTCCTATGACTAGCCAAGATAAACCATTGGGTCGCAAACGAGGTGGCCTGGATTCAGCGCGACCACGTAAGTTTCGTAGTATCGGTTCGGGTGTGATTGTTGATGCTAAGAAAGGTTATATTATTACAAATGCACATGTTATTCGTGATGGCAAAACGATTACCGTGACGGTCAGCGATGGCCGTCGTCTTAAAGCTAAGCGCATTGGCTCTGATCCACAATCGGACATTGCTATATTAAAAGTTAAAGCGAAAGACCTTCATAATCTACCATTGGGAAATTCCGATAAAGTCGAGGTCGGTGATTTTGTAGTCGCCATTGGTAACCCTTTTGGCCTCCACCAATTTGGCGGCACCAATCAAACAGCAACCTTTGGTATTGTGAGTGCGTTGCAACGCAGTGATTTAAATATTGAAGGGGTTGAAAATTTTATTCAAACCGATGCGGCGATTAATCCTGGAAATTCAGGTGGTGCTTTGATTGATATCCAAGGCCGTCTTATTGGAATTAACACAGCGATTATCTCGCCGTATGGTGGCAATATCGGTATTGGTTTTGCGATTCCGATTAATATGGCTCGCCAAATCATGCAGCAAATTATTCAATTTGGATCCGTGCATCGTGGTTTGATGGGAATTTATGTGCAGCAGTTAACCCCTGAATTGGCCGATGCATTTGGGATCTCTGGCGCAAAGGGCGCGTTGGTCACGCAAGTGAACGCGGGCTCACCTGCGGCCATTGCTGGTTTGAAAAATGGTGACATCATTCTTTCGATTAATGGCAAAGATATTACGGACGGCAACCAGGTAAAAACGATGATCGGTATGTTGCGCGTTAATAGCAAAATTAAGATCGGTGTTTTGCGCAACGGTAAAAAAATTGAATTGAAAGCTGTGATCACCGATGCGAAAAAACATAAAGAATCCCAGGCGTCAAAAAACCCGTTCTTATTTGGATTAGCGTTGCGAAGTATTGAACAGCAGTCGCCTCATCACGGCCTGGTTAAAGGCGTTACCATTATTGGATCAACCGAAAACAGTGCTGCACGGCGGGCGGGGTTAAGACCGGGCGATGTGATTGTTGCTGCGAATCAAAAAACGGTTGCGAATATTCAAGATTTACAGAAAATTGCAGATGCGAGCAAGAACCAGCTGTTGGTTCATGTTATTCGTGGACCGGGATCGTTATATTTTGTGATTAAGTAGCGAGAGTAAAATGTCGTTCGATTGCATTGAGTGCGTCCGCTTA
>DAOUQR010000225.1 GCA_030625525.1 Pseudomonadota bacterium
AAGAGCACTGAAATATTCTCACAATTATTCACATTTAAGGGCCTTATTCCTCCTGTGGCTCAACTGCCAAGTTAAAGGCTGAATGTAACGCTCTTACTCCCAGCTCAATATATTTTTCGTCAATAACAACAGAAACTTTAATTTCTGAGGTCGTAATCATTTGGATATTAATGCCTTCAGCGGCGAGGGCTTGAAACATCGTGCTAGCAATGCCTGAATGACTGCGCATCCCGACGCCTACAATCGATAGTTTCGCGATTTGATATCACCAAGCACTTCACGGGCGCCTAACTCAGAGGCGGTGCGCTCTAAAATATCAATCGTCGCTTTATAATCCTCACGATTAATTGTGAAAGTGAAGTCAGTGCAGCCATCTTCACTGATATTCTGAATAATCATATCCACTTCGATGCCGGCGCTACTGACGGGACCTAAAATATGGTTTGCCACGCCAGGTCTGTCAGGGACACCGCGGATAGTGACCTTGGCTTCATTACGATTATACGCGACCCCAGAAACAATTGGGTTTTCCATATTTTTTTCCTCATACGTGATTAAAGTGCCAGGGCCTTCTTCAAATGAGGATAAAACCCTCAGAGGCACATTATACTTCCCTGCAAACTCAACGGCTCTAATTTGTAATACTTTTGCGCCTAGACTGGCGAGCTCGAGCATTTCTTCAAACGTGACCCGCTCCATACGACGTGCATCCAAAACTACACGCGGATCAGCGGTATAGACGCCATCCACATCGGTGTAAATTTGGCATTCATCCGCGTTCAATTTTGCTGCCAGAGCGACGGCTGATGTGTCAGAGCCACCGCGGCCGAGTGTCGTAATATCGCCTCGGCGGTTATACCCTTGGAAACCAGCAACGACTACAACTTCACCAGCGTCTAAGTCTTGTTTAATATGTTCGACATCCATTTCAATAATGCGTGCTTTTCGATGATTGTCATCGGTTAATATTTTAGCTTGTTTGCCGGTGTAAGAGCGGGCTTTTTGCCCTTTTGCCATTAAAGCTAATGCCAGTAAGGCCATCGACACTTGCTCCCCCGTGGAAACTAGGCAAGCGTACTCACGTGGATGCGGGTCAGAATTGATCGCTTGAGCTAATTCAACTAAGCGATCCGTTTCAGCGCCCATTGCAGAAACAACAACGGCAACACTGTGCCCTTCTTTTCGTTTTTTAATGACAATGTCAGCAACGTGATTAATGCGTTCGACATTGGCAACCGAGGTACCGCCAAATTTTAAGACTAAAATTCCCATATTATGCTGCCACCGCTTCCTTGACTAAATTCACAACACCGGCCAGTTTGGCATCGAGATCACTCGGGGCTATGCTGCCACCTTGTGCCCTGTCTGGACGCCCGCCCCCTTTTCCGCAAATCAGTTTGACATATTCAGCCGCTGGGGGGACTCGATTTAAACAAGATTTAGTCACCCCAGCAATGACATTAACCTTCTCGCCTTTCACGGATGCCAATACCACGACTGAATCACCGAGTTTATTACGTAGCTGATCGAGCATGTCGCGTAAGGCTTTATTATCGATATCGTCGAGTTTTAGTGCCAGCACTTTGATGCCATCGATTTCAACCGCTTGCTCTATATAATCAAGCGAACTCGCAGTAGCGAGTTTTGTTTGTAACTTATCTAATTGCTTTTCAAGTTGTTTATTTTTATCGAGCATCGCATCAACTTTATCGACAATGTCGCCTTTGCTCGCTTTCATCGCTCGAGCAATACGTGTTAATTGTTGTTCGGCATTCATCAACCAATCAAGTGCGACTTCGCCAGTGATGCCTTCAATACGACGTACACCTGCAGCCGTTCCAGATTCACTCAAAAGTTTAAAAAAGCCAATGTCACCTGTGCGTTTAACATGTGTACCACCACAAAGTTCTTTAGAAAAATCACCCATGCTTAAAACGCGAACGGTGTCGCCGTATTTTTCGCCAAAGAGTGCCATAGCTCCAGCATCTTGCGCGTCTTCGGGAGTCATCAACTCGGTTGCAACCAATAAATTTTCACGAATTTTTTCGTTAACAAGTCGTTCAATTTCACGCAACTGTTGGTTATTGATCGCTTCATAATGTGCAAAATCAAAACGTAGACGATCGGCAGCAACCAATGAGCCTTTCTGTAAAACATGTTCACCCAATTCTTGACGCAAGGCGGCATGTAATAAATGAGTCCCCGTGTGATTGAGCATGATTGCCAGGCGATTTTTTTCATCCACATGCGCTTCGACATCTTGTTTCAATGTAAATTCGCCTTTTTGCACTTCACCGTAATGAAAAATCGCATTGCCGTGCTTCTGAGTATCTTTAACAATAAAAATATTATTTGTCGTTCGAATAATACCCAAGTCACCGACTTGCCCACCACTTTCTGCATAAAACGGCGTTTGATTTAATACAATAATTGCCGTGTCACCTTGCGAAATTTTATCGACGGGTTCTTTATCGAGAATAATATTTGTAATCAAACTGTCTTGCACATTTAAATCATAACCCGAAAAAGAAGATTCTGTTTCAACCGATGGAATATCACCGTAATCAATCGCAAAATGACTGCCTTCTTTGGATTGTCGTCGTTGTTTTGCCATGCAGTGATCAAAGCCATCCATATCTAAAATTAAACCACGTTCGCGTGCAATATCTCCGGTTAAATCGGCAGGGAAACCATAGGTATCATATAAAGTAAAAATCACATCGCCCGGAATAACCTTGCCATCTAATTGCTGCAATTCATGCTCAAGAATTTTTAAACCTTGCTCGAGTGTTTTTGCGAATTGCTCTTCTTCTTTTAATAATACTTTTTCAACTCGCGCTTTAGATTTTGGTAATTCAGGAAAGGCCTCTCCCATTTCATGAGAGAGCGAATCAACTAAACGATGAAAGAAGGGTTCAGTTAAACCTAGTTTATGTCCGTGGCGAATTGCGCGACGAATAATACGACGCAACACATAGCCTCGACCTTCATTACTAGGAATAACACCATCCACAATTAAAAAAGAACATGAACGAATGTGATCAGCAATCACTCGCAGTGATTTATTATCCGTATTGTTCAAGCCAGCCATCTTCGCGATATCGTCAATGATGCGCTTAAAAATATCGATATCATAATT
>DAOUQR010000160.1 GCA_030625525.1 Pseudomonadota bacterium
TTTTTTCAATGAATGCCAAAGCGCGTTTTTTAGTTTCGGCATCTATCGCTAAATAATCTTCGTGTGAGGTGCCTCGCCATTCTTTGGCCTGCTTTCCTTTTTCACCTTCCATTACCATCACCCAACCTTTGGGAATAAATGTATGATCAAGTTTATAGGGATCTTTGACGAGCATTTCTTCTTTTAAACCAATCACGGCATTAGCCGCTTCACCTTGTTTATTCCATAGACTTAAAACTTGGTTATACGGCGTCCAGAAAGCCTCATCAAAACCTTGGTTATTCATATAACTTTCTTCGATGTCGCCTAAATGTGCTTTACCATAAAATCCTGTCGCGTAACCGGCTTTTGATAATACTTCAGCAATCGTGACTTCATCACCACGCATTCCGCTATTTTCTAGCGGAAAACCGACGGTATACATCCCATGACGTACTGGATGTCGCCCGGTCATCGCCGCGGCTCGGGTTGGTGTACAAGCCGGCTCTGTATACATGCGTGTAAACAAAATTCCTTCTCGTGCTAATTTATTAATCTGAGGCGTTTTAAATCCACGAATATTATTTATTGCGGGAATGCCAACGTCTCCAAAACTGGTGTCGTCCCAAAGCACGTGAATAATATTCGGTGGCTGCCCGTATTTTTTACGCAGCTCAGCGAGTTTTTTATCGAGGGCTTTATTTTCGTTCGTCCACCTATTTGTGTTTTGTGCTTCTAAAATATAGTACTCGGCGTCGTGAACAATCGGAGTGGAACTGAAAGCGGGGTAGTGCAGGGCCAGTAATATTGGAATGATGAGTAATGGTTTCATTAGGATCTCCTTAATGCTTTAAAACTAGAGATTTTTGTCTGCATGACACTTACTACAAGCATAGCAGCCCGAAAGTGTTTCTGCTAAGCTTAAAATACAATAAGTGAACAGCCAATAAATCTTGGAGATGTACCATGAATAAATGTTCTAAAATATTTTGCTTTTTTTTGGTTTCCTTCTTTTTAATCTCAAGTCTGAACAAACTCTGTTTCGCCGAAAAATTTAAAGGTGTCATTGCGAAGGACTATCAACACTCAAAAGAATGGTGGCCGCAAACCGTGCCGACATCGCCTAAGAACGCGCCCAATGTTGTTATCATTTTATTAGATGATGTGGGATTCGCTCAGGTAGGTAGTTTTGGTGGTTTAATTGAAACGCCTAATATGAATAAGCTTGCAAACAACGGTTTGCGATATACCAATTTTCATACCGCAGCACTCTGCTCACCATCACGTGCAGCGATCATGGCAGGTAGAAATCCGCATTCAATTGGCTTAGGTTCCCACTCGTTAACAGCGATGGGTTTTCCTGGCTATAACGCCATCGTACCTGACTCGGCTAAATCCGTTGCGAAAATTATGCAACAGCATGGTTATGTAAATTATGCATTAGGCAAATGGGATCACACGCCACTTTATGAAGTGTCACAAGTCGGTCCATTTAATCGTTGGCCAAGTGGCGAAGGCTTTCAACATTATTACGGTTTTATGGCCGCGGATGCGGATCAATACCGAACGGTCATGTGGCAAGATCACAGTCCGATACAGCCTTGGATTGGAAAAAAAGATTATCACAATTCGACTGATCTAGTGGATAAGGCCATTAGCTATGTAACCGGCCATGTCTCTATTGCTCCAAACCGTCCCTTTATGGTTTTTTTAGCACCGGGTGCGATGCATTCACCGCATCAAGCTCCGCAAGCGTATATTGATAAATACAAAGGTAAGTTTGACAAGGGCTGGGATGTGGCGCGTAAACAGATTTTTGAAAAACAAAAATCGATGGGTTTTTTCAAAAAAGATATCGATCTATCAAAACGTATTCCTGAAATTCCTGCCTGGGATTCCTTAAAACCCGATGAAAAGAAATTGTATGCGCGACAAATGGAAGTGTTTGCAGCGCAGCTCGATCATTTAGACAATGAGGTAAAACGATTAGTCGATACATTAAAACGCGTCGGTGTCTTCGATAATACCTTAATTATGATTAGTTCTGACAATGGTGCGAGTGGGGAAGGGGGCTTAGCCGGTACATTCAATGAAACCTATGTTTTAAACGGTCTACAAACGCCATTTGAAGCAAATATGCGGCATTACGATGGTTGGGGTGGCCCAGATACTTATCCTCATTATCACGCAGGTTGGGCGATGGCGGGTAATACGCCGTTTAAATATTTTAAACAAGCTGTGCATCGAGGAGGGCAAGCCGATTTACTGATTGTTCATTGGCCTAAGGGGATCAAAGGAAAAGGCGAGCTGCGTAATCAGTATCATCACATTACGGATATTGCGCCAACGCTTTTAGATATTTTAAATCTTAAAGTACCTGAATCCATCGATGGACATAAACAACAACCGATGGACGGCGTGAGCATGCATTATTCGTTTAATGATCCTGACGCACCTAATGTTAAAAAAGTGCAGTACTACGAAATGTTTGGTAATCGCGCGTTGTGGGCCGATGGTTGGAAAGCGGTAACACTCCATGGTAATCGGATGCCTTGGCAATTAAATGTGACTGCTGATTTTAATAAAGATAAGTGGGAACTTTATCATGTTGCAGAAGACCCAACCGAAACGAATAATTTAGCTGAAAAATTTCCTGAGAAATTAGCGGAGTTAAAAAAATCATGGGATGAACAAGCAAAAAAATATAATGTTTATCCGCTCTATGATGACATGATTCAACGCGTGGCGAAGCAACAAACGCGTATGTTTGGTGATCGAACAACGTTTGTTTATTATTACCCTGGTGCTGTTTCTATCGCTGAAAAAGCCTCGCCGCCAGTGAAAGGCCGTTCGCACACAATCACAACGACGATTGATTTATCTGGAAAAGAAGAAGGAGTGATTGTAGCCTTGGGTGGTTTCACCGGTGGTTATTCCATGTTTATTAAAAATCATCGATTACATTATGATTATAATTTTTTAGATGGGGTTCATTATCAGTTAAAGTCACCACCGCTTCCTAAGGGTAAAACAGAACTTAAATTTAAGTTTATACACAAAGGTAATTTTGCGGGGATAGGTGAGTTGTATGTCAATGGTAAAAAAGTTGATACCGTTGATATGCCGCGAACTCATCAATCAACATACTCATTGTCAGAACCTTTTGATTTAGGCCGTGATAATGGCACGCAAGTATCGCGACTTTATAAAGGCTTTTATCCCTTCACGGGTTCATTAGATAAAGTGATATTTGAAGTCGCTCCGATTTTAACAGAAAAAGAAAAAGAGCAAGCCAGACAATCGGGTCGTGATATTGAGCAAGTTGATTGAATAGATGGGCGTGTTGTTTAGAGCTAGTCGTACAGTGCTTTAATAAAAACATGACTAAAGCTCGCAGTTTGGAGTCCGAGGGTCTATTTGTTTGATATCTTTGTTTTTGAATCAGCCAACTAACAATGGTACTATTAGATTCTAGTTTTTTTTCAATGTTAGGAAGTAGCGATGTTTAGATATTTGATGTTTGATCATGGTGGTGTTTTAGATGGTACAATTATTCAGGATGAAGATGATATTCAAGAAACTGATCTTGTTATTTCAGAAATAGAGGACATCGGCTGGAGAGTTTTAAAAAATGGTGTGGGTATTGTAGAGAGACTTAATGACTTAGTCGATGACTATGGATACAAGATAGTTTTTCATTCGGCTAATACGCGTGAGGACCAATCCAAGCTGTATGCTGAACTGTGTATTGCATGTGAGCAAAGGGATATTAAGGATTTTAAGTTTCCTCAAATAACCGCGATGGGCATACTTGATACAACAATTGTAGCCGATAGTGATGATCCTGCTGTTGAGATGTGGAATCAGACAAGACTCGTATCATATAACGATGCCGGAGATGGCAAATCAGGCCTTCGAAATGCTTTATCTCACGTTGATGCTTTGAATATTCCTGCTAATGAAAGATCGCGTCATATCATCTTTGATGATGGCCCTACTGTGATCGATGCTGCAAAAGATGAAGGATACACTGCTTATCGAATTGGCT
>DAOUQR010000120.1 GCA_030625525.1 Pseudomonadota bacterium
CCGAGAATAGTAGTGTTTTTTACCAAAGATGTCAAAATAAAAACGGATTTTTCATCTTTTTTAATGAATTGTTTAGTGCAGAGTAGAAGCATTCTATTGCAAAGTATGGCAATCTTAGCGTTCGAATACTCCTGAGGAAAAATTGATGACAAACACCTTAGACATTGCTAAAAATATTATTTTAACACCGGCTGATTTGAGCGAATCACAATTGCAAACTGTTTTAAGCGGGATACTCGGTAATGCGGTAGACAGTGCGGATTTATATTTTCAAAACACCTATTTTGAATCTTGGTTTTTAGAAGATGGGATCGTGAAAGACGGGAGTTATAATATAGAACGTGGTGTGGGTGTTCGTGCACGTGCGGGCGAAAAAACAGGCTTTGCTTATTCTGATGATCTTATTTTACCGGCCTTGACCCAGGCTGCCAGTGCGGCAAAAAGTATTGCGAAATCGGGCGGGGATAAACAACTTCACGCTTGGAAAACGCGCAGTGCAGAAGCTCGTTATGCTGCGATTGATCCCCTCGCCAGTCTTGATAAGGCTCAAAAAATTGCTTTGTTAGAAAGTGTTGATCGCGCTGCGCGTGCCGCTGATCACCGTGTGACGCAAGTCACGGCAAGTTTAGTCGGCAGCCACGATGTTGTGCTTATTGTGAATAGCCAAGGTGAATTAGCGGCGGATGTTCGCCCTCTGGTTCGTCTCAGTGTCAGTGTCATTGTCGAAGAAAGTGGTCGACGTGAAACAGCCAGTTCAGGTGGTGGTGGCCGTGTTAATTATGATTATTTTAGCGAAAATGATCGCGCTATTGGCTATGCCCAAGAAGCGGTTCGACAAGCGCTTGTAAATTTATCGGCAGAAGCGGCGCCTGCGGGCACCATGCCGGTTGTTTTAGGAGCCGGTTGGCCAGGCATTTTACTCCATGAAGCGATCGGGCACGGTCTTGAAGGGGATTTTAACCGTAAGGGTGTTTCTGCTTTTGCCGGGCGGATCGGTGAACGTGTCGCGGCACCGGGTGTCACCGTGGTTGATGATGGCACCTTAGAGAATCGTCGCGGTTCCCTCTCGATGGATGATGAAGGAACACCGTCGCAATGCACCACACTGATCGAAGACGGTATATTAAAGGGTTACATGCTGGATAGCTTAAATGCCGATCTGATGGGGATGAAAACCACCGGCAATTGCCGCCGTGAATCATACGCCCACGTACCGCTTGTTCGTATGACGAACACCTACATGCTAAACGGCAAATATGCTCCAGAAGAAATCATCAAAAGCGTCGACAAAGGCCTCTATGCAGTGAACTTTGGAGGCGGCCAAGTGGATATCACCTCCGGAAAATTCGTCTTCTCAGCATCCGAAGCCTATCTCATCGAAAATGGCAAAGTCACCCGCCCCGTCAAAGGTGCCACCCTAATCGGCAACGGCCCCGACGTATTAACGAAAGTCTCCATGCTTGGCAATGATTTAAAACTCGACGAGGGCGTGGGCACCTGTGGTAAAGAAGGTCAATCCGTCCCAGTCGGCGTCGGCCAACCTACACTTAAAATAGACGGACTCACCGTAGGTGGAACGAAGTAGACCGGAGGTTGGCCTGATGCCTGACTCTATATTTAGATCGCGGCGGGATACGAACCTAAAATTTCTAACATGATGGGTTGTGTTTGTAGTTGTGCAACGGCTGTTTTTACCGCGGTATCGTCGATGTGTCCTTCAATATCAATAAAGAAAATGTAACTCCAATGCCTATGCTGATAAGGGCGGCTTTCTATTAATGTTAAGTTCACTTTGTTTTTTTTGAAGGGATTGAGTAAGTCATATAAAGAGCCGGGTGTGTGAGGTGTTGTGATCACCAATGAGGTTTTATCGTTGCCACTGGGTTTTGTTGGATGTCGACCGATAATTAAAAAACGCGTTTGATTATTGCTATTATTTTCAATATTCGCACAGACAATTTTGAGTTGATATAACTTAGCTGCAAATTCACTGGCAATGGCGGCGGCATTTTTTTCTTTAGCGGCCATTTGCGCGGCGAGGGCGGTACTTTCAACAGCGACTTGTTTTGCATTAGGATAGGTTTTATTTAACCATTCGCTGCATTGTGCGAGTGCTTGTGAGTGCGTATAGATCTTTAATACCTCGAGATCCGTATCAGCACGCAGAAATTGATGATGAATGGGAGTAATAACCTCCCCACAAATCGTTAAATCAGACTGTAGTAGACTATCCAGTGTTTCGTTGACCACACCATTAATACTATTTTCGATAGGTACGACACCATAATCAGCTTGATGACTGCTAACTTCACGAAAGGCTTGTTTAATTGTGGGGACGGGCTTACTTGTTACGCCGACACCAAAATGTTTTTCACTCGCTAAGTGAGTGTGCGTGCCTTCGGGGCCTAAGAATGCCACGGTCATACGGTTTTGTAATGCTAAGCAAGCCGTCATTATTTGTCGGTAAATTTGCGCAACCGATTTATCATCCAAAAGACTATCGTTGTTGGCCATTTTTTTACGTAAGACCTGTGCTTCACGTTCAGGTTTATAAAAGCTGTTGTCATTGTGCGATCGTTTAATTTCACCGACACGTTTAGCAACTTCAGCGCGCTGTTTAATGACTTCAAAAATTTGTTTGTCCAGTTCGTCAATGCGGTCTCGGCATTGCTCTAGTGATTCAGGTGGCTTCATTGTTGACTCGCTTGTTTTGAAACGCTTGATTGTTGTCGGCGAATTTCAACCGCTTCAGCTAATTGCTCAATAATATCGTGCGTTTCATCCCATGCCATGCACGCGTCAGTAATACTTTGTCCGTAGACAGGTTGTTTATCTTTAAGTAAATCTTGCTTACCTGCAACAAGATTACTTTCGAGCATTAATCCTCGAATATTTGAATTACCTTGTTTGATTTGTTTAGCGAGATCAGCAGCAACGATAGATTGTTTTTTATAATCTTTTTGACTGTTCCCGTGGCTACAATCGACCATAACGCCGGTGTTAATACCTTTTGATGTAAGTGCGTTAACGGTTTCTTTGATCTGATCGGCAGAATAATTTGGACCGTGCTTCCCGCCTCGCAAAATCACATGGCAATCTCGATTGCCCATTGTGCTGACAATCGCAGGGATCCCATGTTTCGTCACACTTAAAAAATGGTGGGGATATTTTGCTGATGAAATTGCATCAATCGCGAGCTGAACGCCACCACTGGTTCCATTTTTAAAACCCACTGGCATCGATAAACCGGAGGCTAATTCACGGTGTATTTGGCTTTCTGTTGTTCTGGCGCCAATGGCTCCCCAGCTAATTAAATCACTGATGAACTGAGGAATGATCGTATCTAAAAATTCTGTTCCGGTTGGCACTCCCATTTGATTAAGTTTAAATAAGAGTTCTCGGGCGAGTTTTAAACCGTGATTAATATTATAGGTGCCATTTAAATCAGGATCATTGATCAAGCCTTTCCAGCCAATGGTTGTGCGCGGTTTTTCGAAATAGACTCGCATCACTAAACACAATTGGTCTTGGAATTCACCGATAGCATTCTGCAGTAAATTGCCGTAATCAAGGGCGGCTTTTACATCATGAATAGAGCAGGGGCCCACAACAATAAGTAGACGGTCATCACGTGCATGAATAATATTGCTGGCTTGATCGCGCGTGGTTTTTACAGTATTTACAGCAAGGGTATCTAATGGATATTCTTCAATTAAGATTGCTGGTGAGATTAAAGGTTTTAAAGACTCAATTCTTACATTGTCAATGGTGGACCACATCACTAAATTCTCCTGTTAATCTGAGCACTCATAGCATAAACGAACGTAGATTTAGTATAGCAGAAGCTTTAATTGCTTGGAAATTAGCCCCGTCTTGATTACACTTAGCATTCAACTTTTATGGAGTTACACAATCATGATGCATTATGTTCGTAAATATTCTTTGCTTTTATTATTGCTATTACCGGTGCTGACTCAAGCGCTTCTAAAAAATGAAGAGAACACTATTCGCGTTTTTAAAAAAATTGCACCGGATGTTGTGTATGTCCATCGTTTACAGCGAGTTGTTAACCAGCGAAACGCGATTCATGATATTCCGGTTGGCTCAGGTTCGGGTATTTTGTGGGACAAAAAAGGGCATGTTGTCACGAATTATCATGTTGTGCGAAAAGCCCGTAATATCGCTGTTACTTTAGGTAATGGACGCTCGGTGCGTGCAAAAATTGTGGGTGTTGAACCTCATAAAGATATTGCGGTCTTAAAATTAACGGGTGATCTGAGTGAAAAATTTCTTAAAAATTTCGTCCCTTTAGAAATCGCTAACTCATCAACCTTGCAAGTTGGACAAAAAACATTCGCGGTTGGAAATCCTTTCGGTTTAAGTCGAACTTTAACGACGGGGATTATTTCTGCACTTGGACGTGACGTGCCGGGGGCTGAAGGCCGTACCATGCGTGATATGGTTCAAACAGACGCGTCTATTAATCCAGGGAATTCCGGTGGACCTCTAGTAGATAGTGATGCGCGCTTGATTGGGATGAACACTTCAATTTACTCACCGACCGGTGGTTCCGCCGGAATTGGTTTTGCTGTTCCTTCCAATGATATTCGTCGGATTGTGACGCAAATTATTCATAATGGCCAGGTTCGCCGTGCGGGTTTAGGGATCCACGTCT
>DAOUQR010000107.1 GCA_030625525.1 Pseudomonadota bacterium
TTATTCTGAATGATCCCGAACGTTGTAGTCAGATCACCTATGACAAATTTACGCTTTATATTAAAAATGCATTTGGTGATGACTCATTAACTCAGCGTGAATTTGACCAGCTTCAGAAGGATTCGGCGCTTGAAGCACTTCAGAAGCTGCACTTGGAGCATTCGGGGATCACCAAAGCGTTTGACGTTCTTGAAGCTGCTCAACAGGAAATGAAAACTTATCTTAATCGACTTCTACAAATTGAACTGCCCCAGCAGGGTATCGAATCAATGAGTGAATATCTGGAGTTGTTTGATCGATATCAAAAGAATCAGTTAGAATTGGAGGTTTTTGCTCCAATCGTGGATGCGTTTGAAGGCGGCGTAAATGAACAAGCTAAAAAACTTCATTTAGATATCCGTCGTCTTGCTCGTGATCCACGCCAGAATTGGTTAGTTAAGTATGACAGGCTTGATCAAACTCTCAGCGATTTTCAAATGCAGTTTAAGGCTGTGATTGCTAAGCAGCGTCTAAGCTATGCCGGCTTAGTGCAAATGCTTCCAGCTTGGTTAAATAAAACCGCTGAGAATTTTAAAGAACCGCATGAGTTACCCAAATTTAAAACCCCGACAGAAGCACGGGCTTATCAACAAACATTAGAGGATGGTTCAAGCAACATACTGACGGTTAAAACATTCCTTGAACGTTTGCTTGATTTGAATGATATTTCTGTCGAGAAAATGATCCGACAATCAAAAATTGTGAACAGCATGCTCAATCGTGATGGCGATATAAAACAAGGCTTGGACGCTGTTAAGAAACAATTAGGGGTGATGGCTCAAAGGCGTGAGACGCGTGAAGATTTTGAATTAAAAATCCGAACGGTTGAAGAGAAGCACGCTGAAAAAGATCCTCATGCTCGACTGCGTAAGCCGTTTGATCCTCAGCCTCTCTTGCCAGAGGAGCAAAATGAACAGCGCGTTGAAATCAGAGAAGAAATCATAGAAGAAGCACAAAAGCTGCGCCAAGAGGCGTTTGATACTAACCCTGATCAAGAAGCTGACCACGATAGAGGCCTTGCCGAATCGCTTGAAGATGCAGTCAACCTAGCAACAATCCCAGAAGTGCGGGAGCATTTCCCTGACATTAAATTTGATTACTCTGAATCAAAACACGAACTGACGTATGCAACACCGCACGCGACAATGGCTGCAAATGAGTATAAAGCACATCCTGATTTCAAAGTTGATGTTCAATGGCTCATGGAAGTGATCCCGGCGTTTTTACATGACCGTTCATCAGAGCAGTCGGGTAATCCGATTGAATTTGATGGCGGCCCTAAAAGTTTAGTGGATGAAGCAGTGCATATCATGACGGCACTGAATAAGCATTTAGGGAATTCCCAGTTACTTATCAAAGTAGGCAAGCATAGCGAATTTAAATTAGCAGAGATTGACTCAGACAAAGTGAATCGATATGCCGATTTGCCAGCAATAAAACAATTGGGTGAAGCCTTGAGTCATGAAATCAAATCATCGATGGTCTTTGCACCAACCTAGCCACGATACACAGTACAAATAGACTGATGATGAGCCAAAGATTCCCCCAGCGCACCCAAGGGGTGCTGCCGCTCATCGCTTGCAATGTTCCAACCAATGTTGTGGCAATGTAAGCAGGGACCTGTTTGGTGATTTTCCCGGTGTTATTGATCAGCGCTGTTAAGCCGTTATTCCCGACCATGGCTTGATAGCGACCCGTTTGCAATGAACGAAACTGGGCCATTTGTAAATGCTGGGCCAGTGCAAATGAGTGGCCGAACCAAGCATCATTTGAAATCGTTACCAGCAGATTCGCTTTGGGTAATTCGGAACGCACAATTTCGGCATACGCAATTTCATAACAAATGAAGGTGCCGATAACATAGTTTTGAAAATGAAAGGCCGGTTGGCGCCAATGTCCGGGCTCCATATTCGACATTGGAATATCAAAAAAATTAATCAAACCACGCAGCAATTTTTCAAACGGTAAGTATTCACCAAACGGAACTAAATGCCGTTTGGCATAGGTGTTTTTATCTCGTCCAACACTCACCATCGAATTGTAATACGCAGAGCCGCTAGCATTCATCACTGGAATACCAAAAATCAATGTCGCTTGTTTTTCTTTGGCTTGTTTATCCAATGCGTTGATAAAGTTCACCACGCTGGACTCCGGTGCCGGGATGGCGGACTCTGGCCAAATAATCAGCGAGTTATTCCACAGTGGCGTGGTTAATGTTACGTAAGTATTAATGATGCTATTAAAATATTGGTTCGTCCAAACCTCTTGTTGCGGGATATTGCCTTGAACAAGCGCCACTTTAAAAGGTTTGCCTATCGGGGTTGTCCACGTATGTTGGCGGAGACTCACGCCGGTTGCTGTGAGAGCGACAATGATCATGACCATCAAAATGCTCACTTCAGGTTTTTCCATGAGTTTAGTGATTGAAAAATAGAGGGCCGCGCTGATCAAGCAACATAAGAAGCTGAGTCCGTATACACCGATAATAGGGGCGAGTGGGGCGATAGGGCCTTGCGTTTGTGAAAAACCCAGCAGCAGCCATGGAAAACCGGTCAATAACCAACTGCGTAACCATTCGGAGAGCGCCCATATGGCTGGAAAAACTAAAAGAGCACTAATATAAGTTGAGCGAAACCAAAAACGAAAGAACCAGCCGGATAGCATAAAAAATAACGATAAAAAACTAACCAACCCCGCCGTGATGATACCGGCAAGTAAGACATTGGTATTCCCAAATTCATGAACACTGATAAATACCCAGCTAATCCCAACGCCAAAAAAACCAAGGCCAAAGAAAAATCCTTGTAAAGCCGCAGACTTAGGGCTGGACTCTCGCCAACAAGCCAGTAAAATCGCAGGGCTAATAAAGGCTAGCCAATACCCATAGAAGGGTGCAAAGGCAAAGGGTAAGAGGGCGCCAGCGCCGAGGGCTATAAGACTTCGTTTCATCGAGGGTAAATATTTTTTAAGAATAAGTTGGCGAGTATACGCGAATTTAAGGTTTTGTTAATTATTGGTGGTTAAACTGATATTTAAGTGAATTAGAAGGATTGTTTATGTTTTTGTCTGTGTTTGATGGGTATCTTAAAAAAGCCGCGCTTGATCATGAGCAATTGCCGGATGCGTATACTACGCAGCAGTTAGTCGAATTAGCCGCGGCTGAGTTTAAAACGGTGCAAGCAGAGGCTCAACATGGTGAGATATCGTCAGTAAGGATCAAGCGTAAGCAAAGGATTAAGGACCGATTACCAGCCTTGTTGTTGCCACAGACCTCACGGAGGCGTCGAGGTGCGGTGACCCCGGTTGATTCAAAACATGTAATGATGGAGATGAAGGACTTTACTAAGCTCGATGAGGATAACGGTAAGAAGGGAAGTAAACGACATTCTCAAGAACTACCTGAGAGTGACCTTAAGCAATACGCTGAAAAACGTGTTGAGTTTGATGACCTACGCAATCAAATCTGGCCAGAACTAAGTTCGCATCAAAAATTCCAGTATTACCAAGTTGGCATTGATCTCGCTGGGGAAAATAGCTCCAATAAAATCAGAGAGGAATTAAAAACACGTCAGCTATTTACTGTCCTTGAGTCTCTCGCTCAAATCGAAGAGCAATGGTCCAACGGGAATATCGATAGCAGTGATTTCGATAATCTAATTTTTGATGAGACATTCGCAAGATTTTGTGAAAAAAATAAAGGGCTGCCCGAACAAATTGAATTGCTTACATCGCGGTGGGTGAGTGAAATGACAACCCGGGCGGTTTCAACCAGTGTTGCGTTATTTAAAAGTGTGCCGGATCATGAATGGTTAAACAAAGGGGCGGGTAAAGAAGAGCACCTTTATAATTTTAGGCGACTCACCCAACATTTTAATTTGCTCTCCAATTTATGCACCACTCAGATTTTAACCCAAAAAACGACTCAGGCACGGGCCGCTGTGATCGAGCGCTGGTTAATGATTGTGCTTAATGCATTCAAGCAAAATAACTTAGATGTGATTGTTGCTATTACGGGTGCTTTCACCAATGGAGACGTGGGACGCTTAAAAAAAACGTTTGAATATTTATCTCCTTTAGCTAAGCAAGTTTTAGAATTAGCTAAACGCATTACCACTCAGGATAAAAATGCACGCTTCTATCGTAATTATGTTAAAGAATTGGGTGAGCCCTATGTGCCTTACCCCGGGCGTTTTACTGGCGATTTAACCTTTAGCAAACTAGGTAATCAAGGAGCTAACCGTAAAAAGCTCTATGATAAACAGTTGCAATTAATTCATGATTTGCAAAGTATTTCGCCGATAGACGCAACAGTGGATTCAAATCAATACTTTAGCCAACTTGAAAGTCTCGAGGTGGACGAAAACGATCAACACAAGATGTCAGTCAGATGTAAGCAACGATCTGAAGAGGCTGTTGAAGTTGAAGGAAAAAAAATATTCAGTAGTTTATATCGACACGAGCATATATTGACGGAAAAAGGTGATGTTGCTCAGATATTAAATCAGGTCATTAAGCTCGAAGAGAGTGAGACTAAGTTTGCAAAGATTATTCTTGAATCCGAAAAAGAAATAGCGACGGATCTTATCCGCAATTTACCTCAGCAGATACAGGACGCTGTAAATCAAGCATCTACAGCAAAACAAGAGATTTCGAGATTAAAACTTCAACTGAAAAAAGAAGTTGAAGACTCAGAAGATTCTTCTCTACTTGAAACAAAAATTGCTGCGCTAGATGTTGAAATTTCTAAGTTAGATATAATGATTTTAGAGAAAGAACGTCGACTTGAAGATGAAAAAGAGCGGGTTTATTCTTCAAATGATTCTCTTTCTGAACTTAATAAGAAACGTGATGCGGTCCGATCTGCGATTAATGGCGCTACACTAGATTTTTCTAATGAATTTATAAACAAGGTAAGTGCGAAAACGCTATCGCAAGAAATGATTGATGATTCTTTGCAGTCATTAGTTGTTGTTATAAGCGTTAATTCGAGTAGTCGTTGTAAATTTTCAAAAGATTCAAGCAAATTCTGTTTTGTTAGTGAA
>DAOUQR010000138.1 GCA_030625525.1 Pseudomonadota bacterium
CTTTTTATATCAAGGCAGGCTCGCTGACGTCTTGATGTTGGTCGTTTTGGCCTTATGAACAGGATTGTTGGGCTGGAAGGCAGATAAGCAGAGCGTGAGTTATTATTTAATGGTTTCCCGGCTTCGCCGGGAATCGCTGACTTGATGGTTACTTGCTTGTCATCCATCCACAATGGTGCTATCTTTTGCGTCCTCGATTTTTAGGCACGTAGCTCAGTGGTAGAGCACCACCTTGACATGGTGGGGGTCGGCGGTTCGATACCGCCCGTGCCTACCAATTCCTATTTTTCTCTGCTAATATCCTGCGCGATGATGTAAATGGACGCTGTTGCGCAAGGAGAAATGATCTTGAAAAAATATATTCCGCTATTGCTGTCTAGTTTGATGCTGCCGACGATGGGGGCTGCTCTAGGGCTCGGTAAGTTATCATTACACTCTTATCTTAATCAAAAATTTAATGCGGATATCAAACTCGTGGGTGTGCGTAACATGCCGATTGGTGATATTCGAGTGAGCTTTGCTGGGCCGGATGCTTATTCTCGCTTAAACCTCGAGCAAAATGAGGCTTTGGGTAAATTAAAAATCTCTGTGACGAAAACACCGCGTGGACGTCCCGTGATTCACTTGAGCTCAGATGAGCAAATTACTGAGCCGGATCTGCAATTATTACTCGATGTGACATGGCCAGAAGGGCAATATTTTCGTGTATATACGGTATTGCTCGATCCTCCAAGTTATCATGCTCGATTGACAAAGCCTGCAATTAAAGATGGTGATGATATCGCGCCTGTATTTTTGAGAGCGCCAGTGGCTCATGAGCCGATCCCATATAAACCGAATTTACCGCCTGTTTCGAAAAATACGACACCACAGCGCCCAACGATAAACACGCCTAAAGTTGAGGTGTCAGCGAGCATACAACCGACCATTATAGCGCACACGACTAGAATCTACGGCCCGATTAAAGCGAACACATCTTTGTGGAAAGTGGCGAAGGAAATTCGTCCGAATCAATCTGTTAGCATAGACCAAACTCTGCTAGCAATTTTGGCAAAAAATCCTAAGGCGTTTCTGAAAAATAATATTAATGGGTTAGAAGCGGGCGCAAGTTTGTCTATCCCGAGCTTGGCTGAAATTCAAAGCATTCCTCGCAAAGGTGCTTATCGTGAAGTGAAAGCACATAATATTGCTTGGAATACCAAGCAGCCGATTAAGCATCGTATTAACCCTCCTTATATTCATTCAAATGTTGTGAAAATGGCGCAGGCTAAGCAACAAAAAAGAATTAAGCCAAAAACAAATCAACCTAAGCCTCCAGCGATTAATTCAACCGAGCTTAAGTTTAAAGCAGAACCTCGTAACACGATTGAAGCGAGTCCATTCATGTCACAAGCCCCTCGCGATGAAAGTGATATGGCAAAAACTCTGCGCGCTGAACTTGCCGTCTCAGCCAGAGCGTTTAATAGTGCTGAAAATACCAATCAATTGCTTCGTAAAGAATTATCCCGTTTGGACGGCATGAATAAAGTCTTGCAACAGCAGATTGCAGAGAAAGACAGTGAAATTATTCAGTTGCATGACCAATACGTTAGTCTCGAAGGGAATATGGCGAATGACTCGTTTTATCGTCAATCCAATCCGTTTAATGTGATGGGACAACTCGCGCCAACGGGCCAGCAACTTTGGAGTTTGACGCCGAATATCAGTGATCAAGCCAGCGGTACTTCCTATTTGGCCGAGCATCAAGGTGGCTGGACACTGTTATTGTCGCTCATGTTACTGAGCTTTGCTGCGGCCAGTGGCATGACTTGGTTGTTATTAGGCCGACAAAAAATACCCGTCATGCAGATGGCTGACAGCCAGCTTACATCCGATGTTAGTGACTTTGCTGGAGATGATCTCGTGGCAACGCAACTTGATATGGCCGTTGCTTATATGAATATGAAAGATAATGCTCAAGCCAAAGCTTTATTAGAGTTGGTGCTTGCTAGTGGTGACGATTCTCAGCGAATAGAAGCGGATCGTTTAATGAATGATTTAGAAGAAAATAAAAAATAGATGTTTAAAAGAATTTTAAAAATTAGTCTCGTTTTGATGGTCCTTGCCGCTGGTAAAGCCCATGCTTATACAGAACCTGGAGAAGGGTATTATGATCCCTACGATCAATATCCTTGGGCAGTCTCTATTGATTATGGTCGAATGACGCATTCTATTTTAAATCGTGTGTTGCGTTTTAATTATGAATTACCGCTCGGGCGATCAAAAATTTATGGTGTCCGTGGCAGCTATCAATTAGACCGGCAGTTTTTTTTACGTCGATGGTTGCAGCCACTGGTTTCAACGATTGAACTCACGGGTAATGTCGCTTATTTCGATGATCCGAATGGCCATATTTACCAATTTAATCCATATTTATTTTTTCGATGGCGCAAATTTCCGTGGAATGAATATCTACTGACAACGATCGGCATCGGTGAAGGAATGTCATGGTCTTCAGGGATCCCACAACGTGAAATACGCGATACCAAAAAAGCGCTGAATGCCCGAAAATTTTTGAATTATCTGTATTTTGAAATCACCGCGTCGATACCGAAATACCCTAATTGGCAATTGGTTTATATGGTGCACCACCGCTCAGGCGTTTTCGGACTGTATTCACCAGGTATTACTGGCTCGACAGCAATTGGGATAGGTATTCGTTATCTTTTCCGGTAGAATCACGTCATCTAATTATTCAACTAGGTTATACACATGCGATTTGCACTCGGTATCGAATACGACGGTGGTCGTTTTCATGGTTGGCAAAAACAACCGAGATTATTAACCGTTCAATCAGCTGTTGAAGAAGCGTTGACGGCTGTGGCTAATCATGATGTTCAAGTCTGTTGTGCCGGACGAACGGATACTGCCGTTCATGCTACCAATCAAGTTGTCCATTTTGACAGTGACGCAGAACGCTCAATACGTGCTTGGACCTATGGAACGAATTCTAATCTCCCCAAAGATGTTACGGTGCGATGGGCTAAACAAGTCGATGATGATTTCCACGCACGTTTTAGTGCGACAGCAAGACGTTATCGTTATGTGATTTACAATCATCCCGTACGACCGGCGATTTTTACGGGTGCGGTTACCTGGCAATACCGAACCCTCAATCATGAACCGATGCACGAAGCCGCACAGCTATTATTGGGTGAACGTGACTTCACTTCATTTCGTGCAATAGGATGTCAGTCAAAGACCGCCATGCGAAATATCATGCGCATCGACGTATCACGTAAGAATGATTTAGTGATCTTAGATGTGACAGCCAATGCGTTTTTACATCATATGATCCGAAACATAGCCGGTGTGTTGATTGCGGTGGGTATGGGAAAGAAACCCATTGGATGGGTTAAAGATGTCTTGGAAGCGAAAGATCGTAGAAAAGGCGCCGAGACAGCACCACCTTACGGCTTGTATCTCGTTCATGTTGCCTATCCTGAACAGTATCAACTGCCCAAGGCGAGTCTGGGTCCGATGTTCTTTTAGTGCCCCGTTAGCGTTCAACATTAGGTCGCGCATGTTCGATACGAAGTTTTGCCCATCGACCTTTCTTTGTTTTGAGAGCCTATTGCCAAATGTCTTGCCAATGCTTGAACTGATTGAGAGTAATTTTGTAACGCGCAAAATTACCTTCATGCAAAGATAGCAGATCTGTCTCCACGGCTTCTATAAATTGCTGTTGATCAACTTTGGAAACATTTTTTGCCGAATAATCCCTGATACTTTCTGCTGCCTGGATTTTTGACATCGCACTGACCACAACCAATTTGACAATCTCATAAATTGAATCTCGATAATGCATTCTAAATTGGTCGGGTTCTCCAATGGTCTGACGTATCTCAGTATAACGATCTGTAGATCTCTCATATGCCCAAATAAATAATTCTTTAAGAAGGTCAACTTGGTTAAGCTCATAAACCCCAAGAAGCCCTTCAATGTAACTTTTTTTAGGAACACCAATAAATGATATAGGGCAATAGTTACAATTTATAAAAGGTATATTTGCACTTAACCTTGAAACTCTTTTATTCACATCTTCAAAAGCTTGCAAATAAGGCAAGTGCACCAACACAAAAAACGACTGCTCAAATGGATCACGAATTTCAGAAGCTTTAAATAGAGTCATCTGAAAAAATTCATCAAGTTGCTGTGGCACTTCAAGAGGTTGATAGACTGACTGTCCAATTCCAACGGAAATAGTTCGTAGACGACCACATGCACTTGGATCTTTCAATAAATTATCAGACAATAATGCGTGCAGATTACAAATAGTAAATTTATTGAAGCTTGTTTCGTAACCCGG
>DAOUQR010000037.1 GCA_030625525.1 Pseudomonadota bacterium
CTGATGAAATGCGTGTCATTCAACGTGACCGCCTGAATCAAAAGTATCTACCGGACTGTTCATTTCCAGATGAGATCGTTATTCATTCGGATTTGAACAGTGCGCTTACGGGTGTCGATGATATTTTAATTGTTGTGCCCAGCCACGTATTTCCTTCTCTTCTACATAAGTTAAAACCTTTATTACAAACCCATCATCGTATTGCGTGGGCGACTAAGGGGTTGCATCCTGATACAGCAGAATTACTGCAAGTTGATGTGGAACGTTACGTTCCAGCCGGCACACCTGTGGCTATTTTATCGGGGCCAACGTTTGCAAAAGAAGTGGGGCGTGGAATGCCTTCAGCGATTACGTGTGCGAGTAACAATGAAAAATTTGCACAAGACTTACAGACTCGATTGCATTGTGAAACTTTTCGAGTTTATCTCAGTGAAGATATGACGGGCGTGCAATTGTGTGGCGCGGTTAAAAATGTTTTAGCCATTGCGACGGGCATGGTTGATGGTATGGCATTAGGTGCTAACACGAGAGCCGCATTGATCACACGGGGCCTTGCTGAAATGATGCGTTTAGGCGTTGCTATGGGAGCAGAACAACTCACGTTTATGGGATTGGCGGGCTTGGGTGATCTCGTCTTAACCTGTACAGATAATCAATCCCGAAATCGTCGTTTTGGATTGGCGCTTGGTCGCGGTCAATCGATTCCAAAAATATTAACGGTGATAGGCCAAGTGGTTGAAGGCATGCATAATGCTGAACAAGTCGTTCAACTCGCAAAAAGTCACCAAGTCGAAATGCCCATCTGTGAACAGGTGCAGCATATTATTCAAGGGAAAATTACCCCTCAAGAAGCGGTGCATGAATTGTTTACACGTAATCCAAAGCACAGTGAGTTTTAGACATTATTCTTTAAATTTTAACTGCCGCCAGGCTTCATAAACAATAATTGCCACAGAGTTCGATAAATTTAAACTGCGACTGTTTGCTAGCATAGGGATCCGAATGATGTGTTCGCTTTGGCATTGGCTTAATATTTCAGCGGGTAAACCACGTGTTTCTGGTCCAAATAATAACACATCATCTTTTTGAAAATTAACGTCTGCGTAATTTTTTGTGCCTTTAGTGCTACAAGCAAAAATTCGTGATGAGTCAATCGATGTACTGAATTCATTGTAATTTTTGTGAGTATTAACACGTGCGAATTCATGATAATCCAAACCTGCACGGCGGCAACGTTTATCATCCAAATTAAAACCCAGTGGTTCAATTAAATGTAATTCAAAGCCTGTATTCGCACAGAGACGGATAATATTGCCCGTATTGGGTGGGATTTCGGGTTCGTAAAGTGCAACTTTTAGCATGGTGATTTGATACTGAGTAAAAAATCAATTTTAACAACTTATTTGTCATTAGAGAACCGCTGTTATTGAAAGTCTACTGAGTGTCAGGCTTTTTATCGATAACGCTTGGTTTAGATGAGGCTTTAGATGTTTCGCCAGTGGTTGATTCAGTTGTTGATTCAGTTGTTGTTGATTTATCTTTTGATTCTGTTTCAGAGTCTTTGACTATTTCTTTGTTTTCTTCCACAAAAAGATCGTCGTCGTCACTGTCACCTTCATCTTCAACAAACGGATCAGATTCTTCTCCAAGTATTGTAGCAATTCTTGCATTACGTGATTGCAAATAAGCATCGCGCACAAAAACATATTCATCTATCGCCGCTTCGTCTGCTATTTTATCCGCTTCGAGTAATTCCGCGCGTGTAGACAGTAAATCTAAGGCAAGCGCCGAGTAGGTGAATATAGAGCTGTTTGCATAAACATAGGGTTGAGCTAACACACCGTCGAAAATTTTTGAGTAAGTGTCTCGTATCGTACTGGGGCCAAAAACAGGCGTGATAAAATAAGCCGGATGTCTGTCGCCCCATTTTGCGAGGGTGACGCCGAGGTCGTTATACTCTGCTTCTAAACCCATCGTGCTTGCCGGATCGAGAATACCAACCACACCGATGGTGCTATTAATGAATAAGCGCCAGCTCATGGCAATGGTTTGTTTGAAACGTCCCTGTAAAATATTATTTGAGATCGTAGGCAATAAATTTAAATTACCGAAAAAATTAAGCACACCTTTACGAATGCCCCAGGGAACACGTTTGTTATATACCTGCGCCCAAGGTTTGATGAAGTCCTTATCAAGTTGTTTCATGTTTTTATAAGCGCGGCGATTATATTCTTCGTACGGATCATCTGGATTGGATCCGCGTTTAATGCAGCCGGTAATAAAAAAGCAGATTGAAATGATGAATAGGCTATGTGAGAGGAGCTTCCGTAAATGCATCAGTCTTCCTTGTTTAATACGCCGATATTATCTCATTGCACTTCTAATATAAAGGTGACAGGACCTTCGTTGCTGAGATTAACTTGCATATCCGCACCGAACTCACCTGTTTCGATAGTTGAGTAGGTGTTTTTCGCTTGCTGGATCAAGTGATTAAATAAGCGTTGACCTTTATCAGGTGATGCTGCGCGAGTAAAACTGGCTCGCATGCCGGTGCTAGTATCCGCCGCGATAGTAAATTGAGGAACCAATAACAAGCCACCATTAACTTGTTGAACGTTAAGATTCATTTTGTCATCGTCATCGCTGAAAATACGATAGTTCAATAATTTGTGGCACATGCGTTGTGATTTTGCCTCATCATCATTGGGTTGAATACCGATGAGCGCAAGAATACCGAGATTAATGGCTCCAATTGTTTTTTTTGAAACAACGACATTCGCAGAGCTAACGCGCTGTATAATCGCAATCACAATTAAGCCAGTCGGTTATTATGGCGTGCAAATTTTTTGGTCGCATAAATGATCGCATCAATAATACCGGGTTCACGAAAGGAGTGACCGGCATCACGGATGATAAATAATTCTGAGCTAGGCCACGCTTCCTGTAGTTCCCATGCGTTTTTTAATGGACAGACCATGTCGTAACGACCATGAATCAAGTAAGCAGGGATATGTTTAATGCGGTCGATATTATTAAGAATATGATCATCTTCGATGAAGCATTGGTTCACAAAATAATGGCTTTCAATACAGGCAAGGCCAACAGCAAAATGTGGATCTGAAAAATGATCGATTAAATTCGAATGAGGTTGCAGTGCTGTACAATGTGCTTGCCACAGTGACCAGGCTTTTGCTGTAGACATACGTAAGAGTTCATCGTTGCCCACTAGGCGATCATGATAAGCTTTTATAAGGTTCTGTTTGTCTTTTTCGTTAAAGCTACTGACAAAATCTTCCCAGTAATCCGGAAAGATTTTATTCGCCCCTTGTTGATAAAACCATTCAACATCTTTGCGGCGTCCTAAAAATAAACTGTGGAGTATCATACCCAAAACATGCTTGGGGTGTGCTTGTGCATAGAGTATCCCCAGTGCTGATCCCCAAGCACCGCCGAAGATTAACCATTGATGGATGTTGAGATGTTCACGTATTTTTTCAATGTCTTCAACTAAGAGTTGGGTGGTATTATTTTTTAATTCGGCATGGGGTGTTGAACGGCCTGCGCCCCGTTGATCAAATAAAATGATGCGATAAGTCTCAGGGTCGAAAAAGCGACGGTGATACGCTTCGCAGCCTGTCCCAGGTCCGCTATGCAAGACAAGCACGGGGATCCCTTCCGGGTCGCCTGATTCTTCGATGTATAAGGTATGGATGTCATCAACCGGCAATGTATGTTTAGCGAAAGTTTTAATCGAAGGATAGAGCGTTTGCATGAGACCGTCCCAGTTTATTATTTGATGGAAAGTGGCACTTATTCTATCGCAACTTGAGTAAGAGCAAAATGCCTTCGCGTTGTAATTTCAAACTTTTTAAGCGTTTTGTAAAATAGGGTATTGATAATAAGATCCAACTGCCCCAGCTAATCGCTGCTTCAATGGAGAATAAATGAGGGATCGGTCCGCGGTGTAAAAAAGTGCATACGGGGCGATTGATATAGCTTCCGGTATGCCAAAATCCACAATGACCGATACTAAATACCGTGAGACATAAGTAGGATAACCAAGCGAGTCGATAAAAAAGTTTGGCTTGAATAGCTAAGGCCGTGCTTTCTGATAGATATTGTTCCGCTTGCTGGATCTGTTGTTGGTAGTTATTCGGCGTGTTGAGTAAGTCAGCACGTTTTTTCGCGAGTTCGTTGAGTTGTTGCACTTTTTCACGGCGAAGGATGTTGTGATTAATGCCCAACAAATCAAAAAATCCGGTAAACCAACCAAAATAAACCTCGCGAGGTAGGTCTTCATATTGTTGAATGGTTTGCTCGAGATCGGCTAATGTGCTCATGCCATGAGTCTATCATACTGAATCCCTAGAATTCAGTAATTTAATGGTCTGTCTGCTACACTTAGAGTAACTCAGTTGAGTACATGGAGGTTTGAAATGACAAAGTTCATATTACATCCTACAGACACATCGCAGTGGCATGCGCTCGTAAATGACGCTCAGCATTCCTTTACTCAACCTTTGAGTGAAGATTTGGAAAGCTATTTAGTATTTTTGTTGATGCGCTTTACTAACGAACCTGAGGCCACCTCCAGTATATTGGCGATGGATTTTTTACAAAGCCATGACGCTATCGGTCAGCTGCGGTCTGAGCAACTACGCAATGTCGGTGATAAGAGTTTATTATATTCTGGTTTATTTCCTGGTATTGCAAATAAACGTCAAGTGAAGCTCAGTTATTTTGTTGAACTAGGTCAAACAGCATACGGCCTCGTGTCGTCCATGGGGGAGCAAGGGACTGCTGATTTATATGCAGAATTGGCCGATAACTTCATCGTTTTGTTAGATGTCTTACAGCATATTCGTTTGATGGGTGAGGCGGGTGCGATGGATCCACTTCAAGCTGAAGAGCTTTACAATGCCACGGGTGATCCCGCGGCATTGGAGATATTAAAATATTATGTGGATAAGAAAAAAAATTAAGCCTTTAAGGGCGTGATTTTTTGCACGTTAATGCCTTTAATGGTTGGGCTTTTTAAATAATTTTTTAGATACTCTGACAGCGGAATATCGACGACTTTATGTTTGATGAGCGATGCTTCGCGATACATTAAACCCTGTTTCGTTCGAATGGCTAGGCCTAAATGCGATACATGCATGTTGGTGCCGATGCGTTTTTTTAAATTCCAATTCGGTCGAACAATTTCGATGACTGATCCAGTTGGGATTTGATTAAATAAATAGGGGTTGGCCTTTCCTTGTTTATTGAATAATTTTGTCAGCGGTAAATATAACATCACGGCTTTGGCTTGCTCTTGGGACTCTGAAACAGTATGCAAGGCGTCCGTGCGTTGTTTAAGCGAACTATCAGATAATGGCTTTAATAAACTAATTCGATGGCTGCTCATTTGTTTAAACCAAGTGGGCTTATTGATAATGGTGTTAGCGATGGCGGCAATAGGTTTACCATGGCGGTCATGAATTTGATACGTGATATCCTGCACCAAACCTTGGTAACTATTATTTTTATTCCAATCGACACTCATAAAATGATTGCGCGTGGCGAAATCTATTTGACCGTATTTGTAACGGATTTTCGGCAAGAGTTTTTGAAATTCAGCTAGGTTCTCACTGTTCGCTAAAGCAATGACGGTACTGATTAGCGTCACGCAATCGAATCCATCGGTGCGATAAAGCGGGCGTTGATCAAAGCGACCACTGGGTCCTTCACCTAGAGCACCTAATATATAAGCTTGGCCGAGAAAAAAGCGGCTGTCCGCTGCGATGCGTTTTTCATACACTTGACTGTGGCTATCAGGGACTGTTTTATAAAGCTTAGTAATGACCGCATCATATCGATTCATATCATAGGGTGCTATGAGCTTTTGTTTAGATGCCGAAAATGAGACGTTGGCGAGAAGAATCAATAAAATGGTGCCAGTTATTTTACGCATGTGATAGCCAAGATAAACGAAGAAGTCAGATTATATATGGAAATTAATTGCACATTCAACTATAATTACCGCATAATTGATTTATTAATAGGAATTTGCTGTGAAATATCGCCTTCGTATTTTGTTCACTTGTTTGTTAACTCTGCTAGCCTTCTCTACCTATGCTGCAACCTACACGGTTAAATTAATATTAAAAAACATTAGTGGTAAAACGATTACAATTGTCGGCGGTGATGCTAGTGGTGGTGATTGGAATTTTAATAGCTGTACTGCCGATGCAGTCATCGCAGCGAATGGGACCTGTCAACTCGGGTATATGGGTAACTTACCCTCGCAGCCGGCGACACTGTGGATGTTAAAAAACAATAAAAATTGTGTGTATGCTTTTCATTTCACGCCGATGGGCTTCCTGCTAGATAACGATACCTGTGGTTATTTGAAACTGCAGGCTATCTCAATGATGGTTTATTGAATCCAGCTTGCTGACATAAATATTGATTACTCGCGAGTTCAAGGTTAAGGTGCGTCAACGGTTTTTTACTGATTGATGCACTGATGTTAAATGTCATTTGGCTTGGACTTATTTTATTATCGATTGTTTTTGGTGTCGTGAATGGCACCATTCCTCAAGTTGTTAATTCGGTGACGCTCTCCGCAAAGCTTGCGTTTAATATTGCCTTAGGCTTAACCGGCATTATGGCTTTATGGTTGGGTTTGATGAAAATTGCTGAAGAATCCGGTTTGATGAATGCGATTGCGCGTTTGATTCGCCCGCTCATGGTGCGCTTATTTCCCGATGTACCGCCTGAGCATCCCGCGATGGGTTCGATGATTATGAATATCGCTGCAAATATGTTGGGATTGGGTAATGCGGCGACGCCTTTTGGATTAAAAGCTATGGATGAATTAGAAAAGCTCAATCCTTTTCCGGGCGTGGCTAGCAATGCGATGTGTACTTTTCTTGCGATTAATACCTCCAGTGTCCAATTGATCCCAACCACGGCTATTGCTTTTTTGGTGGCGGCGGGTGCAAATCATCCGACTGATATTATTGTGACCTCATTGCTGGCGACCAGCTTTTCTACGGTGGCCGGGATCACGGCTGTTAAATTTTTTGAAAAACTTCCCATGTATCGTTTACCTGAGCAGAATCATGAACATCAATCAACTCAGTCTTGATCTTTCAAACTGGCTATTTTTAGGCGTTGTGGCGGGTATACCTGTTTATGCGGCGTTTAAGAAAGTGAAGGTCTATGATGTGTTTGTTTCTGGCGCTAAAGAGGGTTTTGATATTACGATCAAAATCGTTCCATATTTAGTAGCGATGTTGGTTGCTATTGGTATGTTTCGCGCTTCTGGTGGCTTTGCGACGATTGCTCATTGGTTAAGTCCTGTTTTGTCTAAAATTGGCATGCCAGCGGAAGTCTTGCCGCTTGCACTGATTCGACCTTTTTCGGGGAGTGCGGCGAATGGCATGCTTGCTGAGTTGACCAATACTTTTGGTGGGAATTCTTATATCGCTCATCTTGCTTCAACGATGATGGGTAGTACGGAGACTACGTTTTATGTGATTGCGGTGTATTTTGGCGCTGCGTCGATCCGTCGTACGCGGCATGCTGTGCCGGCGGGGTTGATTGCTGATTTTGTTGGGGTTATGGCTGCTTTGGTTGTTTGTCATTTTTTGTTGTGAGGAGTATTTTTCTAAGTTCGCTGCGTTCGAAGAACCGCTGTCTGCAAGCTCGTCGCGTGGGCTAGCCTTTCCAGGGAACGCTGCAAGCACATCCATGTGGGCTCGGCAACGGCCATCCTTGGCCGTCAGCGATTCCCGGCGAAGCCGGGAAACCATTAAATAATAACTCACGCTCTGCTTATCTGCCTTCCAGCCCAACAATCCTGTTCATAAGGCCAAAACGACCAACATCAAGACGTCAGCGAGCCTGCCTTGATATAAAAAG
>DAOUQR010000207.1 GCA_030625525.1 Pseudomonadota bacterium
GGTTCGAATTCAATAGGCTGTAAATTAAACATGATGGATGCGTTCTGACTTTCATCATCAGGAAAAAACATTTTGCTAATAATTTTAGCGCGGATCAGTTGCCCCATTAATTGCTGTGAAATTTTAATGTTTAAACCATTCAGTGATTTAATTTTCCAATTTGGGTGTGTGCGATCCACAAAGGCAGATAAGTCATCTTCAACAAATTGATGCAGTGTGCCACGTGGACTAAAAAATCGATTAAATGCGTTGATATCAATTTGTTTATTGCTGATAGGATCAATTGGAAATCGTCCGGCTATATCATTGATATAAGGTTTTAAGACTTTGTTTTCCCACTCAGCGTTAATATAGCGTTGGGTGTGATTAATGACAAGAGTCCAGCTATTGTCGGCAAGTTGTTTTAACCAAGTGCGCATCGGTTCGGGTTTGTTGTTGGCAATATGGTATAAATTTGAAATAGGGTCGTCTTGGCCATTATTAATAAAACGCGTGCGCGCTAATTCAAACGCAAGTAAGTTTGTATTATTGGCCTGTTGAAATTGATCAAAATAATTTGCTAACGACTGCCACAAAGGATTGAGTTTTGCTAAGGCTTTTAAATCAATATGATGGTATGCCGTAAAGTTATTGGCGATCTCGGTATTAAAAGTTTCGCCCGCTTTATCAAAATATTGACTGGGTTCCGTATTATCTTGGATGGCCTGTACCATTTTAACCAAAGGATTACTGCCATTCGCCAGGGTATGAAAAGCGTTACTTGCGTTTTTAAAATTTTCAAAGGTGGTTGGGTGAATGTTATAGGTTAAAAGATTCCACCAGTTACTATAGTCACCAATATACATCGTTCGAACTTCACCAATCGTCATATTTAAGTTTAGGGCGTGCCTACTGGGACGCTCTAGCACCCAATTATCTTTTATCACCTCGGCGGTCAAGTGCGGTATCGTTGTGGTGTAAGTTTTCATGAAGCCTTTTTTGGTATACATATAAGGGATATCATGATTATTATTTTTTGTTCGTAATTCATCTTTGATTAGCAAAAACGCTAAGTAGCCGGATGGTGTTGCTTTTAAATTAAGTCTTGCAGCAGAAATTGTGTCATAGTCAACAGTAAAATTAATTTCTGGATCTTTAATTGTGTTGTCGATCAGTTTTTTAATAAGATTTTTTTGCTCAGCATTATATTGCTTAACGGTCGGTAATTGCAGAGCGACTTTGGCTAAATAGCCATTGTTTAAATAACGCGGTTGAGCCAGCATTAAATAAGCTTTTAATGCATGATAAGTTTGAGCGGGTGAATGCGATAATGATAATTTCAGTTGTTTTTTCAGTTGATTCGCTAGCCATGGTAAAAATTGTTTTTCTAAGGCTAATGTATATAAGTGGTCTGTTCGTATTTTTAAGTTAGATAATTGCGATTGGTTATAAACCGCTTCTCTCGCTTCTTGCAAGGCTAACATTGCGGGCAACATCGCTTTGATTGATGACGTCGAGTGACTCGATGATTTTAATACCGTCTCATAATTCTGCAGAACCGTTTCAACTTGGTTTAAGGTGGAAAGATTCTCATGAAGTTGCCAGCCGTAATAAGTTAAACTAGCGCAGACTAACGCTGTACAACTACCATAAGCAATTCGGTGCCACCAATGACGTGTTTTTTTTCGGTTAATATCGCTCAGTTGAATATAATTATCTTTAGCAATAATTTTTCGCAATAAATTAAAAACAAAATATGATTTTTGCGTAGGTTTGAGCGCTTCAACCTCTTTAGATTGAAATCCCAATTGACGCGAAAGGGTTTTTTCCAGTCGATTACAAGGAATGCCTTGTTGTTTGCTACTCGTGAAAAACAAGCCCCTGGGTATAATCGCCGTCAGAATTTCATCACTGAAAAATTCTTGCAGAACATGTGACAAAATCCCGCGGATGCTTTCCATTTGTAACGGAAATTCTGAAATTAATGTGCGTTTTGATTTATTTCTAGCATGATGTAGACGTTTAATAATATCTTTATTCAAATTATCGAGCAGTACGTCATAACGCATATGAAAATCTTTGAGTAAATTTGACGCTTGATACGCTTTATCGAGCCCAACGCCCCAAGCTTGTTTAATTTCATCAAGAGAACTCATCGCGTAATAATGTGTAAAGCCTGCAATCAAATCAACATGGGTGAATAAGATAAAAAATGGAATGGGCTTATCAAAGGCTTGAGCGATACTGGTAATACTGCATTGTGTATGGTGAATTTCACGTTCGTATTGTTCTTGCGATAGTTGGCAGAGATAGTGAAGATCAAGATTGAGCGTGATGGAATCAATTTTTTTATGGTAAGCATTTGTTTTAATAATTTTGGTGAGCGCTTGCCAACATTCAATGTAATAACTGTCTTCAAATAAAATACTCGGCAAATCGGTATAGACATCGGTTGGCGTCACCCAGGAACGACAAAGGCCTTCCGGATCTTCAATACACTGGGTAAGCGGCATATCCGCTGTTTGTAGCAGGGTTGTTTGCCCACTATTTTTTGGGCCAATCAATAAATGCCAACAAATTTCTTCATGGGATTGTTGTGAAAAATTAGTTTGTTTTCTGCGTTGTTTCAGCAGTTGAGTCACTTGAGAAAAATTATGCTGTATCGCATTCAAAACAGAGTTTAAAACGGGTATTTCACTGAGTTGTTTATTGGATGTTGTTGTGAGTGCATTCATAGTTGTGGCAAATAATTTTGTATAAGTTGTGTAAGTGAATCAAGCTTTTGAAATAAGGGGGTTGCCGTGACGTCTTCTAAGTAATGAAAACCGGTATTAATCAACAACAGTATTAATAAAGTCAGTGCAATGGTAATACTGAGTGTGTACGGTTTGTGTGGGGTGACTTTACGTATAGGTTGCTGGTTGCCGATATAAGTCTTGCCGCTATCATCACTTCGATGCGCTTGGATGGTTTCATATAATTGTTCAGTTATATCTTCAAGCTTTTGAAACCCTTCGGACTCCTTTGCATAGGCTCCTTTATAGCCCAAGCTCAAACATAAATATAATAATTCTAAAATATCAATATGATGTTGAGGGTGTTGAGTTAAACGATTCAAAATTTTAAAAAAATCATTCTCATGAAAATGCGGATGTGTAAATGTCTCACGCCAATCATCATCGGGTAAAAAATCAATGAGTGTTGCGACTAAAATATAATGTGACAAAATGACCGTTTCGGTATCATATTGAAAAGCATTAGCCCGGATATTAAACGCGTTAAATTCATGCAGTAAATTCGTTTTTAAATTGGGAATGTCATTTAAAGAAGGCT
>DAOUQR010000282.1 GCA_030625525.1 Pseudomonadota bacterium
CCACTTTGGTCGAGCCGCTGAAAAATGTTTTGTTAGTCAGCCAACATTGAGTATGCAACTCAAAAAATTGGAGGAAGAATTAGAAGTACAATTATTTGAGCGCACCAATAAACAAGTGATGATCACTCCCATTGGAAAACAAATCAGCGCGCAAGCCCAACAAGTACTTCGCGATGTTGATAAACTCAAAGAATTATCAACGCTTGCTAAAGATCCACTGTCTGGGCAGTTTCGTTTAGGGATTATTCCAACGCTTGCACCCTATTTATTACCGCATGTATTAAGCTCGATTAAAAAGCTACTGCCTAATTTAGAATTGCTACTCATTGAAGACAAAACTGACGTTTTACTCGAACAGCTTAATCGTGGCGATCTTGAAGCCGCTATTTTAGTCACGCCAATTCCTGGCGATCATTTAACAAAAACGCCTTTATTTGATGAGCCATTCTACGTTGCTATGAATCCAAAACATCCGTTAGCTAAGCGAAAAAATTTAGCGATCGAGGAGCTTTCAGAACACGCGATATTATTACTCGAAGAAGGACATTGCATGCGACAAAATGCGCTGGATATTTGTGAAGAAGCCAATGTCCAAGAGAACACGAACTTTCGCGCAACCAGCTTAGAAACACTACGCCAGATGGTCGCGATTGGAAATGAAATAACGCTACTCCCCCATTTAGCCGTATTTAAAACCCCGCTTAAAACGAATTTACTTAAAATCATTCCGTTCAAAAAACCCATCCCTACACGCGAGGTCATTATGGCATGGCGCTCACTCAGTCATCGCACACCGTGTGCTGAAATAATTGCTGAGGCCATCACAACATCCATTAAAAAGGTGATTGATTAATGAAACGTGAAATATTTTTAGTCTCTGACGGCACAGGTATTACAGCTGAAAAATTAGGCCATAGTTTATTAACGCAATTCCAAAATATTGATTTTAATCAAACAACCCTGCCCTATGTTGATACCTTAGATAAAGCAGACACTGCACTGGCTCATATTAATGAAGTCAACTGCAGCCTTAATGCCAAGCCAATTGTTTTTTTAACCGTGATTAATCCGATACTACGCAAACATATCGCGCAATGCCAAGGGACTGTGATTGATTTATTCGGTGCGTTTTTAAAACCGCTTGAAGAAGCCTTAGAAACAAAATCCAGTTATACCATTGGTTTATCGCATGCAATGGCTGACGAAGATCGCTATAACACGCGAATGGATGCCGTGAATTATGCACTGGTAAATGATGATGGTTGTGGCGCTCATACTTATGCACGGGCCGACATGATTATTTTAGGCGTCTCGCGATCGGGGAAAACGCCAACCTGCTTATATCTCGCGTTACAATTTGGAATATACGCGGCGAACTATCCGTTCGTATCCGATGACATGCCGCATTTAGAATTGCCCAAATTTTTAAGCCAACATAGAAAAAAATTATTTGGCCTCACGATTGATCCAAAACAATTAAGTCAGATACGGACTGAACGTCGACCGAATAGTGAGTACGCATCGATTAAACAGTGTCAAACTGAAATTAAAGAAATTGAGGCATTGTTCAAGCGAGAAAAAATTCCCTATTTAAATTCAACCACGCAATCGATTGAAGAAATTTCCACAAAGTTGATAGCAAAAACTGATGTTAAGCGTCGGTTTTAAATAAAAGTTGAAAAGAATGATTAAACGAAACGTTGTTAATTGACCTGGCAGGGAGATGGAATTCCATCTTTAGGCCAGTAAATATTAATCTCACTTCGGTTCGTCAGTGTTTTTAATCCGGCTTGATTAATGTAGCACACTTGTGGATAAGTCGTGCCGTTGAGTAACGTGATCCCCAGACTCTTATAATACCGAGTGCTTGTATCAATCATGAGTTGTTGATTTACGCCTGGCTTAAATTGAGTATAACCATGACTTGCATTGATCCAACTTGATAGGTTCACCTTTAATGCTGATATGGAACCACTCTTGGCATAACCATACAGTGGATAACAAGTTCCTTGGGCATTATCCTTTGAGCACGCGGTAACAATCACTCCATGAGTATTTTCTTGAGCATAAAGGTGGGAAATACTTTTGTACTCGAGAGTTGCTTAGCACCGAGTTGTCGATCATCGATTATGTTTGTTGAATTATCCGCTGAGAAAATTCCCCAGTGGGACTCAATGCCTTGACCAGGCAATGCAGCTTGGAGAATCTCTTGAAAATTACTGCCACGCATCAACGCCATTACAGTAGCGGACGTTTGTGCTGTTCCGACCGTTACACCCATAATTCGGTTATGCACTATACCCATTACACCTGAAGATGCGAGTTTCTGCCTTGCCCTTTTTGTTCCCGGGGGACGGTTAAATCTTGGCCATTGGCCGGGTATTGGGGGCGGGTTAGACGTTTGGGGGGGACCAAAAGGGGCAGGCGGGGACTCGGATCGTGGGGGG
>DAOUQR010000305.1 GCA_030625525.1 Pseudomonadota bacterium
GTCTGTAGAAAATATGCGGATGGCTTCCCAGAACTGACAATGTTGGTGAAGTTCAAGCGTACATGTTTGAAATGGGGTAAAGTTGGTGCGCCTATTTGGGTCGTTTTAATTATTAACCTGGATACTGCCTTTCAAGGTCGAGCCACTTGAGTAAATTGGGTTTGGCGTCTCTAACATCTTGTTCATTCGCAGGATTGCCGCCGAAGATGTTCTGATATCCCCTATGCATAGTGAATACCAATCCATGTAAGTTTAGTCGTCCCCGGCCAACTGTTTTAATTCTTTCGGTGAAAACAAGAGTGGAATACTGGATCCCTGAACGAGTATGGAAAAGACGACAATGATGTAGGTCATGGTTGCTAGCAACCCTTTGTATTGATTTTCAGGTAAGGATGAGACCAGCGCTATGGCGAGTGCGCCGCGTAAACCGCTCCAGGTAAACAAGTTGGCTAGTTTGAATAGCGAGGATGTTTTTAATTTTTTAGGAAGTTTGAGTGCTAACATTGATATCACGATACTGAGGTAACGGCCGAATAGCACAATTAAAATAGCCGCAAACGAGTATAGAAAATATTGGGGTTTTGATGATTGCAATATTAAGACTTCCAAACCAATCAGAACGAATAACACAGCCACGAGGATCTGATTAACCATATCCCAAAAATTAGTAATATGCTGCCTTGATGGGGCATCGGTCGCTTTTTGCAATGAATAAGAGCCGACGAGTAAGCCCGCTATCACGCAGGCGATTGGCCCTGAGACTCCGAGTAGTTCTGATGACGAATAACCGAGGGTCACCGCAGCCAGTGTAATAAGGAGTTGTGTTGCAATTTGACTAACGCCTTTGAGCATGGTGTGCGTGACCGCGGCCATTGCAATGCCAAGCCCGATACCGCCGATGACTTCCTGCAAAAACATGCCTGCAATATGAGCTGCTGTTGGTTTCGTCGTTCCGAATGCTATACCGGTGAATGTGACAAATAACACAACACCCACACCGTCATTAAACTGTGATTCACCATCAATTATTACTTTAAGCTTTTCTGGCAAACCCATACTTTTTAAAATTGCCAGCGCGGCTATTGGATCCGTCGGTGAGATAATGGCAGCGAAGATCAGTGAGTAAATATAAGGTATCGGCATACCAACAAGTTGGAAAAATAACCAGCTTAACGTCCCTATTGTTAACACGGCAACGAATGTTGCGAGAAATGCGAGTGTAATTACTTGGTTTTTTTGTTTTTCTAAGGATTTAAGTGAGATACTGAGAGCGCCAGCAAATAATAAAAAACATAAAACACCATCGAGGACAAGCCTGCTAAAGTCCAACTCCGTAATCATTTTATTGACGGCTTTGTAGTAGCCTAGATCAAATCCAAGATGGTGGAAAAAGGCCAGGCTTAGGGAAAAAATCAACGCTAATAACATCAGCGCAATGGTGCTTGGGATCTTTATAAACCGTTCATTTATATAACTAAATAAGGCGGCTAACAGTAGTAAAAAAGAAATGATTTCTAAGGCTGACATATATTAAGTCCTTTTATATACACTCGGCAGATTAAAATATGTACTATACTGTAGGTGTAACTAAAAGGAAAGCATCAGTATGAGTTACGACAGCTTACCTATCGAGATGGCGATTGGGGGTGTTTATTTCCCGCCGCTGGTGTTTGCTTCGATTTTGGGAGCATTCATGGCGTGGAGTGTTATTTATATCATGCACCGATATGATTTAATCGGTTTTGTGTGGCATCCACCGTTGTTTTACTTGTCTTTAGTTGTAATTTGCACCTGTTTGATTGGAGTGTTTTTGATCCCGATATAAATGAGCGGAGAAATAATGGTCGTTAATAAGAAAAAAGTACTTTCAATTATTATCACATTGCTTACAGTCTGCACGGCGATTCTTGCCATTCTATACATGTATCTAAATTATTTTAAATACCCATGGACAAGGGACGCTCAAGTCCGAGCACAGGTTGTTCAATTAACATCACGGGTCAGTGGTCCGATTATTAAGCTGCCAATTAAAGATAATCAAGTGGTCAAAACGGGTGATCTGTTATGGGAAATCGATCCCAGTACATTCCATGCTAAACATAATCGCGCAAAAGCTGCGTTGAAGCAGGCACAGGCTGCGGCTGATGAGGCAAATGATGTG
>DAOUQR010000289.1 GCA_030625525.1 Pseudomonadota bacterium
ATCACGATCGCAAACAAACAAATAAAACAACTGACCCGCTCAAACGCGATTAACACCGAGCCATCATGGGCACCTGATGGACGTTCGATTGTCTTCACAAGCGACCGGGGTGGGGCACCACAAATTTATCGCGTTCAATTAGCCAGTAGTAAAATTTCTAGAGTGACTTACCAAGGACGCTATAATGCGCGAGCCTCTTATACCCCAGATGGGAAAGAGTTAGTGGTGCTTCATCGTGATCGAGGAAACTATACGATAGGTTTGCATGATCTGCGTAGCGGCCAGTTGGTTGCGTTAACGAATACGGATGATGCGGAGTCGCCTTCAGTTTCACCGAATGGCAAACTGGTTTTATTTGCTACTCATTATGGATCGAATGGCGTTTTAAGCGTTGTCTCAACGGATGGAAAAGTACATTTGCGACTACCCGCACGTGATGGCGATGTACAAGAACCAGCTTGGGGACCGTTTAGGGGCTAACTTAAAAATGGAGAATTGCTGTGGAGGTTGACCCCAGCTAGCAAGATTTTCTGATCTGTGGCATGATCTATCCAAGTTTACGATAATCAATAAGGGGGTCTTTTGTGACACGTATTAAATCTGTTTTAATTCTTTCTCTCGTGGTTGTTATCAGTGCCTGTTCGACAACTCGGGGCCATCGCAAGGATGCGGACATTGACGTTGTCGATGCCAATAACAGCGCCATTGCAGCGAAATCATCGGGGATTGGTCACGCAGCTAATTTCGATGGACAAGATCTCTCACAAACATCATTAGTTGCACCGCATAACCAGTTATATCGCTTTGGTTTTGATAGCAACGTTATACATTCGCGTGATTTGGCCTCTGTTAGAGCGCAAGCGCGCTACTTGGCCAGTCATCCAAAGGCATATGTCTTGCTTGCCGGATATACAGATGAGCGCGGTAGCCGTGAATATAATGTGGGTTTAGGCGAACGTCGAGGCAAGTCAATATTAGATATTCTCTTGGCTGAAGGCGTACAATCGAATCAAATTAAGTTACTCAGTTACGGACAAGAATTTCCGGTTGACCCAGCACATACGGCAAATGCCTGGAATCAAAATCGCCGTGTTGAATTAACATATAAGGTAGTAGGATGATGAAGTTACAACATCTATTGAGCTTTGCTGCAGTAGCGGCTTTTTCGTTGATGGTGGTCTCAGACAACTTTGCTGAGGTACCGGTTGTTGATGCCAGTCAGGATTATACGGCGGTTGCGGATAATTCAGCGAATAATGCGGTCGAGGCTAATCAGCAAATTACCAATCTACCAGCAGCCCAGCAACCCGTTGGTCAAAGTAATAACGCCTACCTCATGCAAAAAATGCAGTCCATGCAGCAAGAAATTCAAGATTTACGTGGCCAGTTAGAAGTGACTCAACATGATTTGAAAATGCTACGTCAACAACAACAAGCATTTTACCAAGATTTGGATACTCGTGTTGCGCAGCTAAAGGGAACGGCAACGATTGCCATGACAAAAAATACCAAAGCAATTCCGACACCGTTTACTGATCTTAAGCCGGCTTCAACCGTGGTTGCCACACTGCCTGTGCTAAATAAACCGGCGATCAATAAAGCGGTGCCAAAAAATAATCCACCAGCGATTGCGAATAAAGTTTCGGCTAAACAAGCCTACCAGCAAGCTTATAAATTAATCCAGCAAAAACAATTCAGTGCTGCAACCACCTCTATGAATACACTTTTGCGTGATCACCCTAAATCAGAGTACAGCGGTAATGCGCACTATTGGTTAGGCGAACTCTATTTGGCACAACGCGAAATGCCAAGCGCAATTAAAGAATTCAATACCGTGATTAGTGATTTTCCACAATCTAACAAAGTCGCTGCCGCAATGTTAAAGCTAGGATTTGCCTACTTTGATGAAGGTAAACTTGGAGATGCACGTAAAGAGCTAGTGCAAGTTAAACAAAAATTTCCGCAATCATCGACAGCACAATTGGCTCAGGCTCGCCTGGATTTAATCGACGAGCAAGTGATCCGAAACTAGTTTGCGAGCAAGGCTTAGGGTAAGCGCACTTAAATTATTTTTTCATTGGTAGCAGCTATGCGTTCGGGTTTACGAATCACAGAAATATTTTATTCACTACAAGGTGAAACGCGTACAGTCGGTTTGCCTACCGTTTTTATTCGCCTAACGGGTTGCCCATTACGCTGCAATTATTGTGATACAGAATATGCATTTCATGGCGGCACGCGTATGGAAATTAATAGCATCCTTGATGACGTTGCTAAACATCAGCCAAACTATGTCACGGTTACAGGGGGGGAACCTCTCGCACAACCCAATGCATT
>DAOUQR010000095.1 GCA_030625525.1 Pseudomonadota bacterium
GCAATTGACGCCAGTGGCTTACTAGAATTTAGAGAGCAACTCGATACACAAGATGACTTCAATGAAAAAACGGGGATCTATGTCGGATCACCGGCGAACAAATTTCCACAACAATATGACTTCATGCCATTGATGTGGGAACACCCAGACGATATGCAATATTTCGCTAAAGAATTATTTCAAACCGTTCATCCAATGGTGTTACTGCGAATCTTACCGAATAATGTATTAGCCTATATCGGTATACAAAATGGTTTTAAAGGCCCGAATCAAAATATTACAAATCATGCGGTGGGCGGGATGCAAGCGCTCCTCGAAGCCTGGCATGCAATACGCAGTGGGAAAATCGATCGCGCCGTAGTCGTTGCCTATGACGACATTGATCCACAGCAGATCCTCTATTACGGTAGCTTAGGCTTAATCAGTCAAACGGGTGTTAAAAGTTTTGATAAGCAAGCCGACGGTACTATTTTAGCCGAAGGTGCCGGCGCGATTATTTTAGAATCTGAACAATCCGCAAAAGAACGCCAAGCAACCGTGTATGGTGAAATTCTCGGCGGTGCGGCGACGACTGAAGCCCAAGGTATTTTTCGTGTCGACGAACACGGCGAAGGATTGCAACGAGCAATCAATAAGAGCTTAAATCTCAGTGGACTACAAGCTGATCAGATTGGTTTCATCAACGCGCATGCAAACGGCAATCTCTTATCTGATCAAAGTGAAGCGCATGCCATCAATACCGTCTTTGGTGAGAATAGCGCGCCAATCACTGGCTATAAATGGTCAATTGGACATACGATCACAGCGTCCGGACTCATTGAAACGCTACTGAGTTTGCGTGCCCTCAAAGAACAACAAGTTCCAGGTCTCCATCATTTAAATCAACCTGCAGCTTACGCTGAATCGCTGAATATCAGCAGCGATATACAAACGCCGCGTAGTAATACAGCCATGATTTTAAATCGCGGATTTGGTAGTATGCAGGCCGCATTAATTATCCAAGCAAATTAACAGGTGCATCATGAATAAGCCAAGATGTGGCGTAGACTTAATAGAAATCGATCGTTTTGCTCGCTTTTTCGATAAAGCAACCAGCGCACAACTCGAAGCAATTTTCACACACGATGAAACAACCTACTGTAGCAACAAAGAAAAGCCTCTACAATCTTTAGCGGCTCGCTTTGCTGTTAAAGAAGCTTGTATCAAATTATTTCCGAAAGAAGCCAGCAGTAAAGAAGTGGATTTTATCGACGTTGAAGTGATCGTCGATAATTACGGTGCACCGAGTATTAAAATGACTCCTAAACTCAAAGAGATTATGCAACGCTACCAAGTCAGTAGTTTATCAACATCGATTAGTCATACAGAACAGAGTGCTATTGCTATGGTGGTTGCCGCCTAATGACATTGCGTGACCGAATACAAAAATTAAAGCCAACGTTTGCAGGAAAATTACTGTATCACGCAATTCCTTATCGTCGACAGGTTGTATTAGACAATATAAAAATAGCGTTTGGTACTGAATTAAATGATGAAGAACGCCTGCATTTAGCCAAAGCATTTTATAGTCATCTGGCAACGAGTTTATGGGAAGGCCTCGCCATTCGTTTTCTACCGAAAAAGAATTTAAAACTTAAAGCTAAAGTTATCGGCCAAGAAAAAGCAATGAAAGCGGCTGAAAAGGGCAAAGGCGTTTTGATCCTCACTGGCCATTTAGGTAATTGGGAATTTGCACCGATTGCTGGCATTTCGCAATTTGACGAATTCAAAGGTCGATTTCATTTCGTTAGAAAAAGCATCCGTAATAAAACAATCGAAAAAATATTATTTAGACGTTTTCACAACGCGGGCTTACACGTTATCCCTAAACATAATAGCATCAACCAAATCTGTGACGCGCTCGCAGATGGGGATGCCGTCGTGATGATCATGGATCAAAATGCACAAGTCGAAAATAAGCACGGTATTCTCGTCGAATTTTTCGGGAAAAAAGCTGGGACACTTCGATCACTTGCAAGTCTTGCCCGTTATTCAGATGCGCCCGTGGTGCCGGCAATGAGTTATCGCGAAAACGATGGTACTCACGTCTTAGAATTTTTTGATCCAATCGAATATCAAACCGCCGATAATAGCCAACAAGAAACTTACATAAACACACTTAACTATAATAAAGTGCTAGAAAAAATGGTATTATCACACCCTGAACAATGGCTCTGGCTACACAAGCGTTGGAAGTACCAATGAAATCGATCACTATTCGCGGCGCACGCACGCATAATTTAAAAAACATCAATGTCACACTGCCACGCGATAAGCTCATTGTGATCACCGGTTTATCGGGATCGGGCAAATCATCTTTGGCCTTTGATACCTTATATGCAGAAGGGCAACGTCGTTACGTTGAATCGCTTTCCGCATACGCTCGCCAATTTTTATCGATGATGCAAAAACCTGACGTGGATCAGATCGAAGGTTTGTCGCCTGCTATTTCTATTGAACAAAAAGCAACGTCACATAATCCGCGTTCCACCGTCGGCACGATCACAGAAATTCATGATTATCTGCGTCTTCTGTTTGCACGCGTTGGTGAGCCACGTTGTCCAACGCACAATGTTTCACTGCATGCACAAACGGTCAGTCAAATGGTCGATCATGTGTTAGACATTCCTGAAGAAACGAAATTAATGATTTTGGCACCCGTGGTGCAAGCTCGAAAAGGTGAGCATGTGCAATTGATGCAACGCTTACTTGCGCAAGGTTTTATACGAGCTCGCGTTGATGGTGATGTCGTTGAATTGGATGATCCCCCTGATTTAGCGCTTCATAAAAAACATACGATCGAAGTGGTCGTTGACCGATTCAAAGTGCGTGAAGATCTCCAGCAACGTTTAGCCGAATCATTTGAAACCGCACTGGGTTTAACCGAAGGGACAGTCGTTAGTGTCGCGTACATGGACGAGCCAAAGGACGACATGATCTTTTCTGCCAAGTTTGCCTGCCCGCAATGTGGGTACAGCTTGAGCGAGTTAGAACCGCGAATCTTTTCATTTAACAACCCAGCGGGTGCGTGTACAGAATGTGATGGCTTAGGGGTCGATCAATTTTTTGATCCCCAAAAAGTCATTCATGATAATGAGCTCAGTTTGGCCGGTGGTGCTATTCGTGGCTGGGATCGTCGTAATCTCTATTATTTTAGTATGTTAATGTCGCTGGCGACCCATTATAAAATTGATATCGAAGCGCCCTTAAAAGCACTGCCTAAAAAATTTCTGGATATTATTTTGTACGGTAGCAATGATGAGGAAATCGAATTCCATTATCACTCTCTACGCGGTGGAAAATATATCAAAGTTCACGCCTTCGAAGGTGTGATAAATAACATGAAACGCCGTTATCGCGAAACAGATTCAAATGTTGTTCGCGACGATCTAGCGAAATATTTATCCTCACGTCCTTGCCAAAGTTGTGCGGGCAGCCGATTAAAAGAAGGTCCGCGTAATGTTTTAATTCAGGAAAGAAACTTACCGAGCATCAGTGCCTTACCTATTGATGAAAGTCTCGCATTTTTCAAAGCCTTAAACCTGCCCGGACACCGCGGCGAAATCGCTGAAAAAATCAATAAAGAAATCGTAGATAGACTCAGCTTTTTATCAAACGTAGGCCTAGAATATTTAACGCTCGATCGGGGTGCTGATAGTTTATCCGGTGGAGAAGCACAACGCATTCGTCTCGCCAGTCAAATTGGATCCGGCCTCGTCGGAGTGATGTACATACTGGATGAACCATCGATTGGCCTACATCAACGAGACAATGATCGTTTATTAGAAACTTTGATCCACTTGCGCGATTTGGGTAACACCGTGATTGTTGTTGAGCACGATGAAGAAGCCATTCTCCATGCCGATCATGTGATCGATATTGGTCCTGGCGCAGGCGTGCACGGGGGTGAAATTCTCGCTGAAGGCAAACCCCAAGTTATTATGGATTGTCCGCAGTCAATCACCGGACAATATCTAACAGGTGCGTTGCAAATTGATGTGCCACAAAAGCGCCATGCCTATAATCCTACGCGTGTGATTAAATTAACCGGCGCAACGTGCAATAATTTACAAACCGTCGATTTGGCTATCCCACTCGGCTTAATGACATGCATCACTGGTGTGTCAGGTTCAGGTAAATCAAGCTTGATTAATGATACTTTATACCCGATCGCTGCCACCAAATTAAATGGTGCGACGCAATATACTCCCGGTCCGCATGAATCCATTACCGGCCTAGAACATTTAGATAAAGTTATTGATATTGATCAAAGCCCTATCGGCCGTACACCCCGATCAAATCCTGCAACCTATACGGGATTATTCACACCCATCCGTGATTTATTCGCCGAGGCATCGGAGTCACGCGCACGAGGCTATAAACCCGGACGTTTTAGTTTCAATGTCAAAGGCGGACGTTGTGAAGCCTGCCAAGGTGATGGGATGATCAAAGTCGAAATGCACTTTTTACCTGATGTTTACGTACATTGTGATCTCTGCAAAGGTAAACGCTATAACCGCGAAACCTTAGAAATATTCTTCAAAGGCAAAACGATCCATCAAGTCTTAGAAATGACAGTGGAAGAAGCACGAGAATTCTTTGATGCAATCCCTGTACTTGCAAGAAAACTACAAACACTCATGGACGTCGGCCTGTCGTACATCCGCCTCGGTCAAAGCGCCACAACATTATCAGGTGGTGAAGCCCAACGAATCAAACTAGCACGCGAACTCTCAAAACGCGATACCGGCAATACCTTATATCTCCTCGATGAACCCACAACCGGATTACATTTCCACGACATTAAACAATTACTTCACGTCCTCCATCGTCTCCGAGATGCTGGCAACACCATCGTCGTTATCGAACACAACCTAGATGTTATAAAAACAGCTGATTGGATTGTCGATCTAGGCCCCGAAGGCGGTTGCAAAGGTGGACAAATCATCGCAACCGGAACCCCCGAAGGCATTGCGAAACATAAAACATCCTTTACCGCCAAATATTTAAAATCAACACTAGAAAAATCAAAAAAAAAGCCAAGTAAACCCCTGATCGCAGCATAGAGAGAAATACTTAAAAAAACGCTAAAAACATTCGTTTTCTTAATATTTTCTTAAGCTAAAGCCGTTAGTATGCATCTGTATGTATTATTCAGGTGTATTTAGATGTTTTCAAAATTACTCAAACCTTATCCGAATGAAAATAGTTCAGATAATATAAAGCAATCAGTGAATAATGATTTTCGTCTAACGTTGATAAAGATGAAAGATGTTTTTAGAAACGAAGATTGCTCAAAATATTTAAAGAAAAATCAGCAAAGTCAGTGTCATCATAAGATAAAAAACGCTATTGTTTATAATA
>DAOUQR010000108.1 GCA_030625525.1 Pseudomonadota bacterium
CATACTTATACATTTGCAGGTGATGGCTGTCTGATGGAAGGCATCTCACATGAAGCCTGTTCGCTCGCGGGTACCTTAGGCCTTGGCAAACTCATTCTTTTTTATGACGACAATGGTATTTCAATCGATGGCCCTTTAGATAAGTGGTACACCGACGACACACCAAAACGCTTTGAAGCCTACGGATGGCAGGTGATCAGCAATGTAGACGGACATGATGCAGAGGCCATTAAAAAAGCCGTGATTGCTGCAAAAGCTGAAACATCAAAACCCACGTTGATTCAATGTAAAACAGTCATCGGTTTTGGCGCACCCAATTTAGCCGGCAGTGAAAAAACCCACGGCGCACCTTTAGGTGATGCCGAAATTGCTGCTACAAAACAACAACTTAACTGGCCTCATCCTGCCTTTGAAGTTCCCAATGATATTTACGGTGCCTGGAATGCAGTTGAAAAAGGCCAAACGCATCACAAAGAATGGCAGCAATTATTTGACGAATATGCCAAACAATTCCCAGAATTAGCGAGCGAATTCAGCCGACGTATACAAGGCGAGCTACCTGAGCAATTCGAACAATTATTCAAACAACATATCCAAAAAAGTAATACCGAAGCTGAAAGTATTGCAACGCGTAAAGCCTTCAATAAATCACTAAGCGCAACCCAAGCTGACTTGCCCGAATTACTCGGCGGTTCGGCGGACTTAACCGGTTCAAATCTCACCTGGTCTCAAGAGTCAAAAGCCATCACCCGAGAGGATGCCGATGGTAACTATATATATTATGGTGTGCGCGAATTCGCGATGACTGCCATTATGAACGGTATTACACTACACGGTGGCTTCATTCCTTACGGCGGAACCTTCTTGGTTTTTAGCGATTACGCTCGCAATGCCGTACGTTTAGCGGCCCTGATGAAACAACGCTCTATTCTAATTTACACCCATGATTCCATCGGTTTAGGCGAAGATGGCCCGACACATCAACCGGTTGAACATGTTCCGATGCTACGCATGACACCAAATATGTCATTGTGGAGACCGTGTGACACCGTCGAAACCGCCGTGGCATGGGAATCAGCCATTGCACGACACGATGGCCCGACCAGTTTAGTCTTAACCCGCCAAACCGTTCCTCATCAAGAACGCACGAATGAACAAATCGAATCCATTAAGCGCGGTGGCTACATCTTAAAAGATTGTACTAACAATCCCGAAGCGATTATCATTGCGACCGGTTCTGAAGTCAGCTTAGCCGTGGAAGCTTGGCAAAAACTGACCGACGAAGGATTATCTGTACGTGTGGTCTCGATGCCTTCCACGGATAAATTTGAACAACAAGATCAAACTTATCGTGACTCTGTCTTACCACCTAACGTAAAAACACGCGTGGCTGTTGAAGCCGCTGCTGCCGATTATTGGTACAAGTATGTCGGTTTAGACGGTAAGGTTATCGCTATGACGAGCTTTGGTGAGTCCGCACCGTATAAAGAAATTTATCAACATTTAGGAATCACTGTCGACGCGATTGTTGCGGCAGTTAACTCAATAAACTCAAGGAGTACAAAATGACTATTCGTATCGCTATCAATGGATTTGGCCGAATCGGTCGCAATGTCGTAAGGGCCTTATATGAATCGAACCAACAAAATGACATCAAAGTTGTGGCGATTAATGATTTAGGCGATGTTGCCACCAACGTACATTTATTTAAATATGACACCACACACGGGCGATTTAATGCGGACGTTAAGTGGGATGGCGAAAACATGATCGTCAATGGTGATTCCATTGCAATGACACAAGAAAAAGACGCCACTCAACTTCCTTGGGGCAAATTCGAAGTCGATGTCGTACTCGCTTGCAGCGGTCATTTTACTCAACGCGAAAAGGCTGAACAACATCTCAAAGCCGGCGCTAAAAAAGTTATTATTTCTGCACCTGGAAAAAATGTCGATGCCACCATTGTTTACGGTGTTAACCACAATATTTTAAATGCTGACCATACCATTATTTCAAATGCCTCTTGCACAACGAATTGCTTAGCCCCTATAGCCAAAGTATTAAACGACGGCATTGGCATTGAGTCAGGATTAATGAATACCATTCATGCTTACACCAATGATCAACGTTTGCTTGATGGTAATCACAGTGATATGCGTCGTGCACGCGCCGCTGCTCATTCAATTATTCCAACACAAACGGGTGCTGCTGCAGCCGTTGGTATTGTGCTACCTGAATTAAATGGCAAAATGGATGGCTTTGCCATGCGCGTCCCAACCATTAACGTCTCGGTTGTTGACCTAACATTTAAAGCAAGCCGCAACACAAGTGTTGAAGAAGTGAATGAACTAATTAACAACGCTGCGAATGGCTTTTTAAAAAATGTGTTAGTTGTTAATAATGAGCCTTTAGTCTCTACTGACTTTAATCATAATCCTGCTTCGTCCATCTTTGATGCGACTCAAACAAAAGTGATTGATGGCAACTTAGTGAAAGTCTGTTCTTGGTATGACAATGAATGGGGCTTTTCAAATCGCATGTTAGATGTAACAAAAGTGCTCATGAGCGCTGCGTGATAGAAGACAAATTAACTATGCAAAATCTTAAAGATATTGATATCAAAAACAAACGCGTACTCATTCGTGAAGATTTAAATGTTCCTATTCATAATGGGGAAATCACCAATGATACGCGCATCAAAGTCGCATTACCTACGATTGAATATGCACTGAAACAAAATGCAGCTGTGATCGTTTTATCACATTTAGGTCGCCCCAAAGAAGGTGAACCTGACGCACGTTTTTCACTTGAACCCGTTGCGAAGAATCTGAGTGCGTTATTAAATAAAGACGTGCGCTTTGTCACAGATTGGTTAGATGGCGTTGATATTCAACCCGGTGAAATTGTTTTGTGTGAGAATGTCCGCTTTAATGTCGGCGAAAAACAAAATGATGAAACGCTCTCAAAAAAAATGGCACGTTTGTGTGATGTGTTCGTCATGGATGCTTTTGCAACTGCGCATCGAGCGCACGCATCCACTTATGGTGTTGCACAATTTTCACCGATAGCTTGTGCCGGTCCATTATTAATAAAAGAATTAGAAAATTTAGGCAGAGCCATTCAAGGGCCTAAAAAACCGGTCTTAGCCATTGTCGGTGGCGCAAAGATTTCAAGCAAATTAGTTTTATTGAAACAATTGCTCGATAAAGTTGACCAACTGGTCGTGGGGGGGGGGATCGCTAATACCTTTCTTGCGGCAAAAGGTTTGAATATCGGTCAATCGTTACATGAAACCGATCTAATTCCAGAAGCTCAACAGATTATACAATTGGCTCTCGAGAAAAATGTCGACTTGCCTTTACCGATGGACGTGATTGTCGCTAAAGAATTTAGTGAAACGGCCAAAGCTGAAATCAAAAATGTAAATGACGTTGCAAATGACGATATCATTTTAGACGTCGGCCCAAGAACCGCTCTTAAATTTGCAGAAATGGCATCCTTAGCGAAAACAATTATTTGGAATGGTCCACTCGGTGTTTTTGAGTATGAAGCCTTTTCAAATGGCACGCTAGCTTTGGCGCATGCAATTGCATACAGTGAAGCTTTTAGTCTTGCTGGTGGCGGCGATACGATTGCAGCCATTGATCAATTTAATTTAGCCTCAAAAATTTCATATATTTCATCCGGTGGCGGTGCGTTTTTATCCGTCTGTGAAGGAAAAACCTTGCCGGCAGTCGCCATGCTCGAACAACGGAATCAAACTCATGTCAATGCATAATCGTCGTACTAAAATTATTGCCACGATGGGACCTGCTACTAGCGATCCTGAAACCATATCGGCTTGTTTAAATGCCGGTGTAGATTTAATTCGAATGAATTTTTCTCATGGTACGCCCGAATTAATACAACGGAGTATTAAATTAGCCAGAGACGCTGCAAAAAAATTAAATCGCGAAATTGGTGTGATTGCTGATTTGCAAGGCCCCAAAATTCGCGTAACAAAATTCAAAGAGGGTCAAATCATTTTAAAAGACGGTGCTACATTTTGTTTAAACGCAAACTGCGAAGAAAACGCCGGTGACGAAACACAAGTGGGAATGACGTATAAACAATTACCCCAAGATGTAAATGAAAATGACACTTTACTGTTAGATGATGGATTAATTGAATTAAAAGTTGAATCCATTACAGATAAAAAAATTCACTGCCGCGTCATTAACGGCGGGCCATTGAGTAACAATAAAGGTATTAATTTAAAAGGTGGCGGCCTATCCACGCCGGCCTTAACCGAAAAAGATAAGCAAGATCTTAAAGCCGCTATTGAATTTAACGTTGACTACATCGCCATTTCTTTTCCACGTTCAAGTGCAGATATTGAAGAAGCCCGCGAACTGATCAAACAAGCCGGCGGCAAATGCGGCATCATCGCGAAAATTGAACGTGCTGAAGCAATCGATAATATTGATGCAATCATTCGAGCCAGTGAAGCCATCATGGTCGCACGCGGTGACTTAGGCGTTGAAATTGGTGCCGATGAAGTCCCCGGTGTGCAAAAGTATTTAATTCGCCGCGCGCGTGAATTAGATTGCGCGGTGATCACCGCCACTCAAATGATGGAATCGATGATCATTAATCCTGTTCCAACCCGAGCTGAAGCCAGTGACGTTGCGAATGCCGTCCTCGATGGCACCGATGCGGTCATGCTATCAGCTGAAACCGCAAGCGGTAAGCACCCGATAAAAGTCGTTGAAGCCATGTCAAAAATTTGTGTGACAGCGGAAAAACATCGCGAAGCCATGACGCATAAAATTATTGTTAATGATCAGTTTGGCTTTATCGATGAAGCCATTGCAACCGCTGCAATGTATATTGCCAATCGCATGGATGTCACCGCAATTGTGACACTCACCGAATCAGGCTCCACCTCAAAATACATGTCACGCATCAGTTCTGGTCTACCCATTTATGCATTAAGTCGCCATCAAAACACTCGACGACAAGTCACTTTATACCGCGGTGTTTATCCCATAGCATT
>DAOUQR010000248.1 GCA_030625525.1 Pseudomonadota bacterium
TTCATATGAAGGCGGTCTTTTAGAGGATCCTTGGGCTGAACCTGAAGAAGATATGTGGCTTTGGAGTGTGTCGCCTGAAAACGCACCGGATGTAGCAACTTATATGGAGTTGACCTATGCGAAAGGCGATATTACTGAAATTGATGGGGTGGCTTTAAGTCCGGCTAATGTATTAGCCCAATTAAATAAAATCGGTGGCGCAAATGGTATTGGTCGTTTAGACATTGTTGAAAACCGTTATGTGGGCATGAAGTCGCGTGGTTGTTATGAAACACCCGGTGGCACGATTATGATGCGTGCGCATCGTGCGATTGAGTCTTTAACTTTAGATCGTGAAGCTGCGCATTTAAAAGATGAGTTAATGCCGCGTTATGCAAAGTTAGTTTATAACGGTTATTGGTGGAGCCCTGAACGCATCATGCTGCAAAAGATGGTTGATGAGTCGCAACTACGTGTTAATGGGAAAGTGCGCCTTAAATTGTATAAAGGGAATGTTGATGTGGTTGGGCGTGAATCAGCAAGTGATAGTTTGTTTGATGAAGCAATTGCTACTTTTGAAGATGATGAAGGGGCTTATAACCAACAAGATGCGGAAGGGTTTATTAAGTTAAATGCTTTAAGACTGCGTATTGCGGCAAAACGAACAAAATAAGTTCAGTCAGAAGTACTGCTTTAAGTTAGCGTGCTTCCAATATATTCTGTCTAATTGGCTTTTAAACGTTATGCGGACAGGATTTTTTTTATCAAACTTGTATAATGCTACTAATATGTTTTTTTTAGAGGTAAAAGCTTAATGAGCAAGTTGCGCAAAAAAAATGAAAATAATAATAAAGCGATGCGTAATATGACTGAGTTAACGGTAGTAACACCTATTGAGGTTCTAAGAATGAACCGTTTGGTATTGGGTGTTATTACAGGATTGATGACGATTATTGTTGTAATGGGTTTTTTCTTAATTCCCCCGCAAGAATCGTTTTCTTTTGTGCGCGCTCAGAAAACGGTTGAATTATACGACAGACAAATGAATCCGGTATTATCTGCAGAAGTGGATGCGCTAAAATCACAATTAGTGGGTTTAGTGAGTGGATCTATTGAAAGTAAGCTTAAAATTTTGGAAGAAAGCTTACGTGTTGGCTCTATTGGTTTAACGGGAATGGATACGATTCATTCTTTACAAAATGATTTACAAGTTTTAAAAACCTATTCTGACACCGGCGCAGGACGTTTGATTGCCACGAAAACGCCTGAAGTAAGTGCTAATAGAATAGATTTAGTCGCAGAAGTAAATCGTTTGAACGGTTTAGTCAGTTTTCTGATTACTTCTTGTGGCTTGATGTTTGCCGCTATTGCAGGGGTTTGGGTGCGTAGGCAGTATATTTTGGCTTATAGTAGCGAAGTGGAGCAGCAAAAGATTTCATAGTAGGTATTATACCAATCACAATAAATTCTCATATTAATATAGCCCACTTTCTGGTGCATAATGACTGAATATTACTGGGGCACATAACAAATTTATTCCATGCTTCACAGCAGGCTTCAACAATATGCTCATAATCTTTAAAGCATCGATTTGCCAGACTCCGTTGTCGTAATTGTTGCCAAATTTGCTCAACCGGATTAAGTTCCGGTGAATAAGGAGGAAGTGGCGCAATCGATATATTGTCAGGGACTACAAGTTTTCCTGTTAAATGCCATGCCGCTTGATCAACAACCAATACAGCATGCTTACCCAGAGTAACTGATTCTGAAATCAGATCAAGGTGATATTGCATGCCTTCCGTATTGGCCTTGGGCATAACAAGCCCCGCGGATTTGCCATTAGCGGGGCAAACTGCGCCGAACAGATAAGCAGCATTAAACTGTTGTTGTCGAATGACCCGAGGGCGTGTTCCCTTGTTTGCCCAAATTCGAGTCACGGTTCCTCGCTGTCCTACCCGCGCTTCATCTTGAAACCAAACTTCAACATCTTTTATTTCAATCGTGTCTGGCGTTACGTTTTGGACTATTTGACTGAAGTTTTTTTAAAATCATCCTGCATCGCTTGATCTTGTTTTGGATGTTTTGAACGAGATGTTATCCAAACAATATTTAACCGAGCCAATAGATTATAAACGCTATTTAGGCAGCATTTTACTTGGAACTGCTCGTCCAATAATTGCCGTATGTCATGGCCTGTTATTCGCCCTCCGACTCTTTCTTCCTGAAGAGTGGTGACAGCTTCTTTAAATTTCGTCTCTTGATCTGCGGGTAATTTTCGTGTGGCTCCACTTCGGGGGGATTCTCTGAGTCCATCCAGGCCTAATGCATTAAATCTCGCCAACCAACCTTTAACGGTTGCCTCATGAACGCATAAAAAAAAGGCAACTTCCGCATAGGATCGGTCTTGTTGGAGATGAAACATACCAAGCCACCGGATATGTGTTCGTGAATGCCGCTCTGTCCTGGCAAGCTCACTAAAATCATGATCTTGCAATTCTTTAGGTAATTTTCTTGGACGTGCTATAGCTATATACTCTGGTTAAATTAAAAGCTTAGCCATTATAACTCCACTTTGTTCAATTATAAATATACTGGGATTGGTATTACACTGCTAGCAATAAAATGCAGACATAAAAAAGCCGCGATAAACTCAAGTTTATCGCGGCTTTTTTTATACCAATTATTTATTGCTTATTGGTTTAAGAAATTCCATAGAGCGTCAATAGCTTGGTCTTCAGAGTAGCCTGCTTTTTTAACAGGTCCAATAGTCATAATTGTAGCAATCGCAGCTGGCATAGAGCCGCCTTTTCCTTCTTTGATTGTTTTTGTAAAGCTTGCTTTTGTTAAATCGCCAGATTTAATTAA
>DAOUQR010000198.1 GCA_030625525.1 Pseudomonadota bacterium
TCTGCATGCGCGGCTGTGATTTAAGTTATTGCGTAATTTGATCACAGAGGGAGCCGCTGTTTAGCTACTTTTTCGCATTTTGATTAGCAAGAGATATTGAAGATTGTAAGGCGACACGAATCAAAAGGTAAAACAAGAGGCCTTAGGCTGTACTAAATAGTTTCATCGAGGATTGGTGAGCACTTTTAACCCCAATGGAGTTCACCTCTTTAATTTGTTAGAATTGTCGGCTATTTTTCGCTGGTTATTTACTTATGTTATCTGCATTACATCCACCCAGTGCGCCTGCTGAAGGTCAACAGTCTCACTGGCAGAATTTACACGGTTCTGGATTAGCTTTGTCGATTGCCAATGCAGCACAAACGCATGCTGCACCGCTGTTGGTGATCACTGAAGACATGCAATTAGCGAATCAGCTTGAGGATGAATTGCGATTTTTTTTACGGGATATTCAAAACGCACCTGAAATTTATGCGTTTCCTGACTGGGAAACCTTGCCGTATGATCAATTTTCTCCGCACGAAGATATTATTTCACAACGTTTATTAACACTCGCGACATTACCTCGCCTGTCTCGTGGGATTGTTATTTTACCCATCACTACTTTGATGCAGCGATTAGCACCGACGGCTTTTATTCATTCACATAGCATGGTGATTAAAGCGGGTGATAAAGTGGATATCCATGCGTATAGACAACAACTCGAACATGGTGGTTATTACTATGTTAATCGCGTGCTTGAGCACGGTGAATATTGTGTGCGCGGTTCGATTATTGATGTGTTTCCAATGGGCAGTGAAACGCCCTATCGCATCGAATTATTTGATGATGAAATTGAAAGTATTCGTAGTTTCGATCCCGACAGTCAGTTATCTATCGAAAAAATCAATCATATTACACTATTACCTGCGCGAGAATTTCCGCTAACAGAGGCTGCGATCACAAAGTTTCGTCAGCAATGGCGACAAAATTTTAGCGGTAATCCAACACAATGTCCGGTGTATGAAGATGTATCGGAAGGACTCTCTCCTGCTGGGATCGAGTATTATTTGCCTTTGTTTTTTGATGAAACGTCTAATTTTTTCTCCTATTTACCTGAAAAAACATGGGTCATTCGAATGGGTGACATTTATAAACGAGCCGAGCAATTTTTTAAAGAAATCAATAATCGCTATGAGCAATTAAGTTTTGATATTACTCGGCCCTTATTAGAACCGACCCGATTATTTTTAAAACCGGATGAGTGCTTCTCATTAAGCAAAGCTTATTCTCAAACAATCATTAATTTGAATAAAGGTGATTCGTTTGAAACAGAGCAGCCACCTGAATTGCCGATTGAGCGCACACAGGCGCAGCCACTTTATCAATTACAGAAATTTTTGATGCAGCAAGAAGATGCTCGAATTTTGTTTTGTGCTGACAGTGATGGTCGGCGTGAAATTTTAATTGAATTATTAAACAGCGTTGCTATTCGACCGACCGTTGTCGATTCATGGCAAGGTTTTTTATCTAGCGACCAACCCTGTCAAATCACAACCGGTTTAATAAGCAACGGCGCTATCCTGCCAAAGGATAAAATAATTCTCATTGCTGAAGCGCAACTCTATGGTGAGACTGTTGTGCGTCAACGAAAACGTCGCGGAAAACACATTGATCCCAACATGGTTATCCGTGATTTGATGGAATTAAAAATAGGTAGCCCCGTTGTCCATATTGATCATGGCGTTGGGATTTACCACGGATTACAAATGCTCGAGATTGGTGGTCAAAACGATGAATATTTAACGATCCACTACGCCGCAAATGACAAAGTCTATGTGCCGGTCACATCACTTCATATGATTAGCCGCTACGGTGGTATCGATGCGGAGAATCCTCCTATTCATAAGTTAGGATCCGATCGATGGAGTGACGCAAAGCGCAAAGCGATAGAAAAAATTCGCGATGTCGCCGCCGAGCTTTTAGAAATTTATGCTAAACGTGAAGCGCGTACTGGCTTTATTTGTGAGCCACCTGACAATAACTACACTCGATTTACAGCCGGCTTTCCATTTGAAGAAACTCCAGATCAAAAAACCGCAATTGATACTGTGATTGGTGATCTCACGCAAATCCAACCCATGGACAGATTGATCTGTGGCGATGTAGGCTTTGGTAAAACAGAAGTCGCTATGCGCGCAGCTTTTTTGAGCGCTATGAATGGCAAACAAATAGCCATTTTAGTCCCCACTACCCTACTCGCACAACAGCATTATGATAATTTCAAAGATCGCTTTGCTGAATTCCCCATGAACATCGCCCTTTTATCACGTTTTCGAACCGCAAAAGAACAAAAAGAAACATTAGACACTCTAGAAAACGGCAAGGTCGATATTGTCATCGGCACTCACAAGCTCATCCAAAAAAATATCAAATTTAAAAACCTAGGCTTGTTAATCATTGATGAAGAACACCGCTTTGGTGTCAAACAAAAAGAAACGATTAAAGCTTTGCGCACCGATGTAAATATTTTGTCGCTCACCGCAACACCTATTCCACGGACTTTAAATATGTCGATGACGGGCATGCGTGACATTTCTATTATTGCCACACCGCCTGCAAAACGTTTGTCTATCAAAACATTTTGTCAGCAACGGAATAAACAACTGATCCGCGAAGCGGTTTTGCGTGAAATCATGCGTGGCGGCCAAGTGTTTCTTTTGCATAATAATGTCGACACGATATATCGTGAAGCAGAAGCGTTAAAAGAACTCGTTCCAGAAGCACGTGTGGATGTGGCCCATGGGCAAATGCGAGAACGCAACTTAGAATCCGTCATGTCGAGTTTTTACCATCAAAAATTTAACGTACTGATTTGTACAACAATTATTGAAACCGGTATTGATATCCCTACAGCAAATACGATTATTATTGATCGCGCTGATAAATTTGGTTTAGCGCAACTCCATCAATTACGCGGACGTGTCGGTCGATCACACCATCAAGCCTATTGTTATCTCATGCGCCCTGAAAAAAATGTTATGACACCTGATGCGAAAAAACGTTTAGACGCATTGATGTCATTAGAAGATCTAGGTGCAGGCTTCACTCTCGCAACACACGACATGGAAATTCGCGGTGCTGGTGAAATTCTCGGACAAGAACAATCTGGCAACATGCAAGCGATTGGCTTTACCCTCTACATGGAAATGCTCGATCGCGCGGTTAAATCTTTACAGAAAGGCGAAAGCATCGACTTAACAGAAAGCTTTATTCATCCGACTGAAGTCAACTTACATATTCCCGCACTTATTCCCGAAGAGTATCTTCATGACGTTTCACTCCGCTTAGGTCTCTATAAACGCATCGCCTCAGCTACAACGAATGACCAATTACGAGAACTACAAATCGAAATGATTGATCGCTTCGGACTCTTA
>DAOUQR010000220.1 GCA_030625525.1 Pseudomonadota bacterium
ATCACCTGCAAATGTATAAGTATGGTGATCAACGATGGGTAAATTCTCGCGATTAAAATGTGCGGCTAGGCTTTTTTCAGCAATAGCCATACCGACAGCCATGGCGAGCCCTTGTCCTAATGGGCCGGTAGTGCACTCTACGCCAGGAGCGCATCCGTATTCAGGATGGCCGGGTGTTTTGGAATGCAATTGTCGAAATTGCTTAATGTCATCAATGCTTAAGTCATAACCGCTTAGATGGAGGAGAGAATAGAGCAGCATACAGCCATGACCATTCGATAAGACAAAGCGATCGCGGTTAGCCCACTGCGGTGAACTTGGGTCATGTTGCATAAAGTCATTCCAGAGTACTTCAGCAATATCCGCCATGCCCATCGGCATACCCGGATGACCTGAATTAGCTTTTTGCACAGCATCCATACTCAAAGCGCGGATGGCATTGGCGAGTGTTTGACGTGATGGCATTTTCACAACCTCTATTGAATAAAATGGGGGGCATTTTAACGTAAGCGAGGCCGTAAGTCTTGGGTTCTATCTTTTCAAATTTAGAACTGCTGGGTGCTGGCTTATTAGTTGACTTATACAACTAAATGGTGCTACTGTGCGAACCATAGAATATTATTTCCTATGGGAGTGACTGTTGAACTTAGATGCATGGAAGAAGTTTGGTTATAACCTTTCAATTATTTTACACCTCAAACGTCAAATCGTTGATGATACGTTAAAACCACAAGGATTTACTCGTTCTGAATGGCAAACACTAGCTTGGTTATATGCTTTTGATTATTCGTGTACTCAACAAAAAATTCAAGAATATCTTGCCATTGATCGAGCTCACTTAACCAGGATTTTAGATAGACTTGAAAAAAAGGGAATGATTTCTCGGAAAATTAATCCCTTAGATAAAAGGGGGCGTATTGTTTCCGTTGATTCAAAATCGAGAAAAGCTGTTGAAAAAATATATAAAGCGCTCGTTGAGATAGATAATAAACTTTTTCAAAAAGTCAGCCTAAAAGATAAAAAGTTATTTTTTGATGTGCTAGAGAAGGTGAGATTAAATATCGAAGCAGAGCATAAGAAATGTTTTGACTAATTATTTTAGTAGGTAAAAGCTATGGACAAACTGAGTAAAGCTATCAGTGAATTACAAAATGATAAAATGGTTATATTAACGGATAATAAAGCACGAGAGAATGAAGGAGATTTAATATTTCCAGCCGAAAATGTCACACCTAAAAAAATAGCATTTATGCTTCAGCACACAAGCGGGATAATCTGTATGCCACTTTCTTCTAGGCGTGCAGAACAACTAAACTTAGACCTCATGGTAAAAGAAGGGCAAAACACGAGCCGATTCACTACAGCTTTTACTGTCTCAATTGAAGCAAAAACAGACGTGACCACAGGTGTTTGTGCTGCTGACAGATCCAGAACAATCGAAATGGCTATTGATGATCAAACATTACCGGAAGATCTTGCAAGGCCTGGGCATATTTTTCCGTTAATAGCACATAATAATGGCGTATTAGGACGCGCTGGCCATACTGAAGGATCGATTGATCTGGTTACACTGGCTGGCTTTAAACCTGGTGCTGTTCTGTGTGAACTAATGAATCCAGATGGAACTATGATGGAAGGTTGTGCCTTAGAAAAATTTGCTAAAAAATATGAATTTACTATCCTCTCAATAGATGAGATCATCCACGCTCGATTAGCTTCGTTACCTTTGAGCCAGGCTCGGGGCCAGATTTAATTTGACATTAATTCATTACGTGGTGCTTAATCGCACGTTAGTATTTTAGGGCTTCATGGAAGGATTTTCTTGTGAAAAAATTTGATGAACTCGTATTAGCCATTGAAGCGTTAATGCTGCAAAAGCCTCATGTTGTCGTTGCAATTTCAGGTTTTGGAGGAGCGGGTAAATCACATTTAGCAAACAGACTCCGTGATTATTTTAAAATCAAGGACACTCAGGTTATACGTATTGATAATCTCTATAGTTCATCTCCTGATGGCCCAAACATATTTGATCAAAGTAACTGGCCGCTTATTGAAACGATCCTTGGTGATGTTCCTACTGTTAAAAGGCTGAAATATCAAGGAAAAGATTTTAGAGGGAATATGTTGTCTTTTGATGAAGAATTACCAAAGGTTGTTATCATCGAGGGAATACGATTGCTGCAACCCAAGTTACTGTCTTATTTTGATATCAGTGTTTGGTTGGACTGTCCTCAAGACTTCGCCATTCAACGAGCAAAGGTTAGAGATCGAGAACAAGGCGAAGATGAACAAACTGTAAATCGATGGGACACTGATTGGGGTCCTAAAGACAGGGAATACTTTGATAAGTTTCGTCCAGATCAACTTGCATCGTTTCTTTATAAGGCCGAGGACTAAAGATGTCTGGTAAGCCACACTCGGCAACGGGTATGGCTTACCAGACTAATACGTTTGTTTTCACCTGCAGTGTTCGCTTTAGTCACATTCGTCCAGGATGACGGCCGGACTTCTGAGCGATAATCAAAAATGGGCGGAAATCGCAGCTTCGTTGTCCTCATTAACATCAATGATGAAAAGCCCCTTTCGGTTGTGGCATTGGTTGAAAATTTGGTTGTCTGGCAAAATATTCCAGCGCGCGTTGGATATCAGCGATGAGCAAATCGGCTAATTCACGGCTAAAGCCTTCTTTTACAACGATCCTTATGACCACCACATCCGTTACATTTTCTGGCAAGGAATAAGCTGGGACTAACCAGCCGCTGGTGCGCAATCGATCGGAAAGATCATAACAGCTAAATTTTGAGCCTGCTTTTAATCTAAATGCAAATACCGGTAAATCACTACCATCACTTAATAATTCAAAGGGCCCCATCTTGGCAATTTCCGAGGATAAACACGTTGCGACATCCTGACAATTTTGTTGTATGCGTCGATACCCTTCTTTGCCTAATCTTAAGAAATTGTAATATTGCGCAACCACTTGATTTCCAGGGCGTGAAAAATTCAAGGCAAAGGTCGGCATTTTTCCACCTAGGTAATTTACGTGAAAAATTAAATCTTCTGGCAATTCTTGTTTATCGCGCCAAACAATCCAGCCTACGCCTGGGTACACTAGTCCATATTTGTGACCCGAGGTATTGATCGATTTCACCCATTTCAAG
>DAOUQR010000009.1 GCA_030625525.1 Pseudomonadota bacterium
TGTCAATCCAAAATTGCCATCCTTGATTTTTCATAGCCCACCAACCCTTTTAGATAAGAAAAAATGTCAGACACAGAGTGTTTATCAAATAATAATCTAAAATCATTGCCTTATAAATCTCAACATTCGGTCTTGGACACAGGTGGATAACTAAACCTTGATAATTCACAAATCTGCATACAAAATTGTGAAAAACATGAGGTATAGAAACTATTAAAATAAATCTGTAAATTCTGCCACACTCATTTGGCTGAGTTTATCGTGATCGCTACAGAGAGCTAATAACTGTGTCACTCTATCATTATCAAATTGCGTTGATAAATTATGTTCGAATTTTTCGATCAAAACAGGGATCCCCTCTTCACGACGACGACGGTGACCGATTGGATATTCAACTTTGATCAAATCTGTTTGCGTGCCGTCTTGGAAAAACACTTGCAAGGTATTGGCGATGGATCGCTTGTTCGTGTCGAGGTAATCTTTTGAAAATGTTTTGTCTTCTGTTACTACCATTTTATCGCGGAGTTGGTCAACTCGGGGATCCTTTGCGATGTTATTTTCATAATGATCAGCGGTTAAATTTCCAAATAATAAACCAATTGCAGTCATGTATTGTAGGCAGTGATCACGATCAGCCTGATTGTGTAACGGCCCTTTTTTATCAATAATACGTATCGCAGATTCATGAGTTGAAATCGTGATTTTTTCAATTTTGTCGAGTTTATCTTTGACGTCGTGATGCAATTTAACAGCAGCTTCTACAGCCGTTTGTGCATGAAATTCTGCAGGGAATGAAATTTTAAACAACACATTCTCCATCACATACGATCCAAAATCGCGCGCTAATGAAAACGTTTTGCCTTTGAAACTCACGTCATAAAAACCCCAGGTCGGTGCGGATAGAACACTCGGGTATCCCATTTCACCCGTCATAGCGATCAACGCTAAACGAACAGCACGACTGGTTGCATCACCTGCGGCCCATGATTTTCGTGAGCCCGTGTTTGGGGAATGACGATAAGTACGCAATGACTGGCCATCCACCCACGCATGTGAAAGTGCGCGTAAAATTGCATCACGATCACCGCCTAACATTTTTGTTACAACGGCTGTGGTTGCTACTTTAACTAAGACAACATGATCAAGACCTACGCGGTTAAAACTATTATCCAGTGCCAATACACCTTGAATTTCATGCGCTTTAATCATCGCCGTTAACACATCTTTCATTGTGAAATTAGCTTGACCGGATTGGCGTGTTAAATAATCCGCTACCGCTAAAATACCACCGAGATTATCTGATGGATGACCCCACTCTGCCGCAAGCCAGGTATCATTAAAATCTAACCAACGGATCATCGTTCCGATATTAAAAGCTCCTTGAACGGGATCGAGTTGATACGATGTACCAGGTACTTTTGCTCCATTCGCTAATTCCATTCCCGGCACAATTGGGCCGAGTAACTTTGTGCATTCTGGATAATTCAACGCAAGCAAACCACAACCTAAGGTATCCATCAAACAATAGCGTGCGGTTTGATACGCTTCATCGCTATTAATTTCATAATCTAAAACATAATCTGCGATTTTTTGTAAAACCGCATCATAGTCCGGTCGAATATTTTGCTCGCTCATGATCTTTCCTCTATCGGTACAAAGTCTCGAGGTTCAGGGCCAATATACTCTGCAGACGGTCGAATTAATTTATTATCTGCACGCTGCTCAATAATATGCGCAGCCCAACCAGTGACACGCGACATGACAAAAATAGGGGTAAACATCGCTGTCGGGATCCCACAAAAATGGTAAGCCGATGCACTATAAAAATCTAAATTTGGAAATAATTTTTTCTCATCCCACATCACTTGCTCGATGCGTTCTGACACATCATACAAACGCATATCACCTTTGGCTTCGGCCAAATGTTTAGACCATTGTTTAATAATATCTGAACGTGGATCGGATGTTTTATAAACGCGATGACCAAAGCCCATGATTTTTTCTTTATTCGCGAGCATTGTTTTCAATGTGTTTCCCGCTTCATCAGCCGAACTAAAGCGTTCAATTAAAGCCATTGCTGCTTCATTTGCGCCACCATGCAGAGGGCCACGCAATGTTCCGATCGCTGAGGTCACGGCTGAATAAAAATCAGAAAGTGTGCCAGCCGTCACTCGAGCAGCAAAAGTTGAGGCATTAAATTCATGTTCTGCGTATAAAATTAAAGAGACATCAACACAACGACGTACCGTTTCATCCGGTGATTGTCCGTGTAATAAATGGAGAAAATAGCCAGCGATTGAATCATCATTTAATTCTGTTTCAATCTGTTTGCCATTGTTAGCAAAGTGATACCAATAACAAAGCATGGCGGGAAACAAAGCGAGTAATCTATCGGCAATCGCTTTTTCTTGTGAAAAATTTTCTTCCGCCTCAACCGTTCCTAACATAGAGCAAGCCGTTCGTAACACATCCATTGGATGAGCGCTTGCCGGAATTTGTTCAAGTACGGTTTTAATTGGCTGCGGAAGCTTACGTAATTTGAGTAAACGATTTTTATAATCGCTGAGTTGAGACGAGTTGGGTAATTCACCATAAATAAGTAGGTAAGCGACTTCTTCAAAGGTCGCTTTATCAGCGAGGTCGCTAACATTATAACCACGATAATTTAAGCCTAAACCTTCCATACCAACCGTTGCGACGGCGCTACGACCAGCAACGATACCTGCCAATCCTGACGTGGCGGCATTTGACATATTCATTCTCCTTGTTAAGTTTTTGTATTCCTTTAATCAACAACACTGCGTGCATGAGTTTCTTTAATACCAACAATTGCGGCAAAAAATGCAAGTACGTAGCAGATTGGAACGATGACTAAAGCTTGCTGATAAGCACCAACCGAGAGATGACTCAATCCTCTCAAGGAATGTGTATACGCATAATGACGCAAAATCATACCGATTAATGGCGTCAATATTAAACCGCCCGCAACCACCGCAAAGTTGGTGACTCCAGCTGCCGTTCCGACATGTTCATGTTTATGATTTTCACGCACCACAGCAAAACATGCTGATTGCCCACTGGCTGCAAAGCCCATAATAAATAACACGACATCCAACTCAGCGAATGCAATGCCATTTACAAATAATAAGAAAAATGAACTCGCTGCACCGGTGAGTGCGACCAGCGCTAACGGCATTCTACGTAAAGCAATTCTATCAGACAGCCATCCCAAAAAAGGACTCCCTAAACCGACACCTAACCACATCCACGCTAAAGATTGCCCTGCCGCAATCGTTGAAAAGCCATAATCCTGCTTTAAATATTCAATTCCCCAAAATCCTGCGAATACCACGATAGGTGCCCAAATGGCAAAACCATATAATGCAACCCACCAAGTTTGTTTTTTGCATAACACGGCTTTTAAGCGCTGCATCTCCGTTTCAGAAGTGCCTTCAGCTTTCTTCGGATGATTCACGGCCTGCGGATCATCATCACGAATATAAAACCAGATTAAAAACATCAATAAAAAACCAATCACAGCCAAACCATTAATCGAAGTCCGCCAGCCGACTCGATGGATATTCTGAGCAAGCTGCCCTTCACACACAATAGCTCCGTCGGAGCACATAAATTGAGCCACACCCGCAGCCAAAGCAAATTGATTCGGGCGAAACCAACGCGCGATTAAAACAAGCACACCGATAAAAGAACAAGCGGATCCAGCACCACTTAAGAGGCGGCCTATAGAAGCAGACACCATGCCGGTTGATAAGCCTAAAACCAACGCACCCAAAGCACACAAACCAGTTGCTAGCGCAAGAACACGCCTGGGACCATATCGGTCAAACAACAAACCCGCATAAATCTGCATCGGTGTATAAGTAATAAAATAAGCGCTAAAAATAAAACTAACGCCCGCCGCGTCTATCGCTAAGTCATTGGATAATGGCTTCACCATCACGGCCGTTGAGACTTGTAATATAAAAACATAGAAGTAAAAAATCGTGGCTAAGGCGACTACAAAGTACGAAAGTAACCCCACTTTGCTCGTCTGTGCGTGTTGTTGAGAGGTATCCAATTGAAAATCCCTGTGAAAAAACTGTTCGATTAAAACACATCAAACCATGAAAAGCAATTTAAACGACACACGGATCAACTTGAATAAATACGACCCAAGCGTCCATGATCAAGAGCGGCCTGATGCACATCTAAATCCTGCTCAACGCCCTCTCCCATCAAGTTATCACGGAATGCATTCGCTGCGTTGAGTTTATCTGTTCGCGAAATATTAAATAAGCGACCGAAAAGTCGAGTCGGCTGGGCAAAAAATTGAAAACCAAATAGAGAAAATTTATAAGGATACGCTTTGATTTGTTTATTGCGTTCTGCAATATAGTTCTCTAGTTCCAATAATTCACGTAACTTGCCTCTGGCAAATTTAAACGGTTTTTTGTTGTTAAAATTAGTCTCTATCGTATTAGCGCCTGCTTTGATCAACTCCACCGTCATTTCATATTGATCGACACTCGCGGCATAATGCAGCGCATTATTGCCATGTGCATCACGAGATGTAACATCCGCTCCATTGGCAATTAAGTGTGTGACCAATTCACGGTTGCCACTCTGAATAGCATGAAACAAGGCCCTCCTTTCATGAGCACCCGCATGATTAATCGATGCACCAGCCTCCAATAAATCGATGACCATCGGGAGACAACCTTTAGCCGCCGCGATAATGAGTGCTGTATTTTGGTCGGCATGAACTTGGTTGGGATCCGCGCCCTTATCTATTAAATGTTTTGCAGCCAGCGTGTCTCGCTTCTCCGCAGCAGAATATAAAGCGGTGTGCCAACATTGGTTGCAAGTGTGATTGATATCCGCTTCGTTATCGGCTAAAAAATCGATCGTCTCTATCTGGTTATTTTCTGCGGCAATGATAAGTGCCGTCGAGCCTTGCGCGGTTTCTTCATTAACATCAACACCGCTGTCCAACAATGCCTTCACGGCCGTGAGCTGGCCAAATTTAGCCGCACAATAAATAGGTGTTTGTTTACGCCATGTCTTTGCTTGAGCTGAGACGTTACCACCCAATGAGCTTAGCGCATCAAAAACCTTCAAAGGCTGATTACAAATCGCAGCCCAGTGCATGATGGTGAGCTTGTCTTCTGGATCAGTGATTACAAAATCAATGCGATCCTCACGAGTAAAGTAGGGTTCGATCAGCATATTAAAAAAATGATCGAGTAAATGCTGCTGCCTGGTGACACAGGCCCACTCCAGCAAAGTGCGTCGTCGTAAGTGATCTCTATATGTTATCAAATCAATGAACGATAATTTAGCCGTTGAAAGCTGCCCCAAATCACCTTCTTTAACCCAGGAAAATAATTGACAGACGTTTAAATCGAGAGGGACAATCTCGTGACCGCGTTGATGCTCACCTGGAAGCAATGCCACGCCATAGCTTTTCAAATAAGTCTGTTGAAAGCATTCAAACCAATTAGAATCAACATCTTTTAAGGCCGGAAAATGCAGGTTAAACTTATGTTTCCACAAGGGTCCATCGGATGTAATTTTGTTAAAGCGTTTATCTTGCTCCCTAAATTTGACAATATCTTCTGGACTCAACTTTAACAAAACGTGTATAAGAAGCTCATCTGGTAACAAATCCAACTGATTTGAATCCTTAACCAAAAGCTCAGAGGAATCGTACACAAGTATTTCCTTTTTTCTAAATCAGGACTATATTGATGATCAGAACAACACTAAACCAAAGGCACCTTTGATGCAAGATTACAAATATATCCGCGATCAAAAAACACAACAAGAATACATTGAAACGACACTCTACGGAAAAGCCGTGCTTTCCGTCCCTCAGCTCAACAAAGGAACTGCCTTCACCGAAGCTGAACGTCAACACTTTAATTTATTAGGTAAATTACCGCTACGCATTGAAAATCTTGATGAACAAGTGCGTCGTTGTTATCGACAGTTCCGATCCTATGAAAATCAACTCAATCGAAATATTTATCTCAATAATTTATTAGATGTGAATCAAGTGCTTTTCTACAAACTTATCAGTGAGCATCTCAGTGAAATGATCCCGACCATTTACACACCCATCGTCGGTGAAGCAGTCAAACAATACAGTCATGAATTTCGTCAACCGCGTGGGCTTTATATCAATTACACGCAGCGTGATCAGATCAGGGAAATTTTATCAAATCGCTCAAACGCGAATATCGATGTGATGGTTGTGACTGATGGTGAAGGCGTCTTAGGGATTGGTGATCAAGGTATAGGTGGCATGGATATCCCCATCGCCAAACTCATGGTTTATACCGTATGCGGTGGAATAAACCCCTGGCGCACCCTCCCTATCTTTCTGGATGTGGGCACCAATAACCAGTCTTTATTAGATGATCCAGTCTATTTAGGTTGGCGACATAAACGGATCCAAGGCGATGAATATTATGAATTCATTGACGAATTTGTCGAGGCTGTTCGCGAAACATTTCCAAAAGCTTTTTTTCATTGGGAAGATTTTGGACGCGATAATGCTCGACATATCTTAGATACGTATAAAAAGAAATTCTGTACCTTCAACGATGATATTCAAGGCACGGGGGCAGTGACGTTGAGTGCACTACTCGCCGCCGTTAAAGCAACAGACGGTGAACTCACCGAGCAGCGTATCGTTGTATTCGGTGCCGGCACAGCAGGCACCGGTATTACGGATCAAATTAAATGGGCGATGGAAACGCTGGGCCTATCCAGCGAAGAAGCGAATAAGCGATTTTGGCTGATCGATCGCAATGGCTTATTAATGAATGATATGGAATTAACACCGGCACAGGTTCCATATGCACGTGACCGTCAAGACATTAGCGATTGGGAAATCCAAGATCCAAAACAAATCAGCTTATTAGACACCATCACAAATGCTAAACCCACTATTTTAATCGGCTGCTCTGCTGTGGGTAGTGCCTTTACACGAGATATTATAGAAACCATGGCAAGACACGTCGAGCAACCGATTATTTTTCCACTCTCTAATCCAACCGATCACGCTGAAGCAACCCCGTCTGATTTATATAAATGGACTAAGGGAAAAGCGATCGTCGCATCAGGCTCACCCTTTGCTCCGATTAGCTATGAAGAGCAACGCATTGAAATTGGGCAATGTAATAATGCCTTAGTATTTCCGGGAATTGGTTTAGGTGTGATAGCCGTCGGTGCGAAATTACTCACCGAAGAAATGCTATGGGTAGCCTGCGAAGCCCTACGTGAACTTGCACCAGTCTTAACGGATCCCAATGCACCTGTCTTGCCGAATCTCGACCAAGCAAATCATGTAGCAAAAACAATCGCACTCGCTGTCGCAAAACAAGCGATTAAACAAGAGATCGCTACGAAAAATACCGATGCCGACCTCAAAGCCATCATCGATGAATTATTTTGGCATCCGAATTACTGCGAGTTACGCAAAGTCAGTGAAATCGTCACGTCATAACCCCAGGCTCTCAAGCAGATACAAAACTATGAATAATTACCCAATATTTAAAGAGATCCCCTATCAAGATGCAAATTCTGTCTATGCTTTGTTCGCCGATCAAGCTTGGTCAATCTTTTTAGATAGTGCTGATTCAGCTCAGCAAATGGAAGATACCAATCGGTATAGCTATATCGGGGTCGATCCATTTGAAAAAATTGTTATTAAAAATAAAAAGCTTCTGTCAAATGGTGATGCCGTTGAGCAACCGTTCCAGTATTTGAAACAAGTAATGAATAAATACAAACTCGATCACAAACCAGGTTACCCTTTATTTCAAGGCGGTGCGTTGGGGTTTTTCTCATATGACCTTTGCCATTATTTAGAAGAGGTCAATTATCCGAAGCATGCTGATGAAAACCCTTATCCTGATTTAGCGATTGGTTTGTATGATATCATCATAGCCGTTGATCATGTTGAGAAAAAAAGCGAGTTGGTTTCAACAGGTTTTCCCGAAATTGAACCCGAAAAACGCCTAGCAAGAGCGCAGAAACGAATTAATGAATATTTACAAAAACTATTAAATAAAGCATCTAATGAGAAAGCTTTAACCTCACCTGGCAAGGTAGAATTACGCAGTCCCTTTGATAAAAAAACTTATGCAAATATCGTTAAAAAAGCTCAGAACTATATTCTTGAAGGTGATATTTTTGAAGTGAATTTGTCACATCGATTTACAGCAAAAATCGATGCAGCTCGCACCGACAAGTATCAATTATACTGTCGTATGCGTGAGCATAATCCATCACCTTTTTCTGCGTATTTAAATTTTGATGAATACCAGATTTTATCTGCATCACCAGAACGATTCATTTTATTGAATGGGGATCAAGTTTCTACGCGTCCGATTAAAGGGACTGCTCCAAGACATAATGATCCACTTGAAGACCAACGCATCGCGAAAGCACTTCAAAATAGCGAAAAAGATAGATCTGAAAATATCATAATTGTTGATTTAATGAGAAACGATCTCTCTAAAATATGTTTAACCGAAAGTATTGAAGTCAAAAAACTCTGCGGCTTAGAGAGTTATCCAAGCGTGCATCATTTAGTCTCCGTAGTGCAAGGACAATTAACTCCTGAGAGTGATGCCTTCGATTTGCTTGAAGCCTCTTTTCCAGGCGGGTCCATTACCGGTGCCCCAAAAATTCGCTCAATGCAAATCATTTATGAATTAGAACCAACCGCTCGAGGACCTTACTGTGGCAGTGTTGGATTTATTGGCTTTGATGGTTCGATGGATACTTCTATCATCATTAGAACGTTGCTGTCTTATGGTGATCACATCAGCTATCAAGCTGGAGGTGCTGTAGTCATGGATTCAAGTCCTGAAGGTGAGTATATTGAAACGCTTACCAAGAGCGCAGCCATCCAATCAACCCTTGCAAGTTGGAATAAAAAATGATTTTGATCCTCGATAATTACGATTCATTTGTCCACAACTTAGGGCGTTACATCAGGCAACTTAAATTTGATACGGAAATTGTGCGTTCGGATCGATTAACCGTTAATGATGTTGAGCGTTTGTGTCCAGAAGCGATTGTGATCTCGCCGGGACCTTGCACACCGAATGAAGCCGGTATTTCGTTAGATGTCATTAAACAGCTCGGTGATAAATTCCCTATTCTAGGCATTTGTCTTGGACATCAAGCCATTGGTCAAGCATTTGGAGCGAGTGTGACAAAAGCACGTTATCCGACACATGGTAAAGCTAGACTGATTAATCATAATGGCGAGAGTATTTACCAAGGTTTAGAAACGCCTTTTAATGTGGCTCGTTATCATTCACTCATCGTTTCTGAAAAAAACTTTCCAAATGAATTAGAAATCACGAGTTATTCAAGAGAAGGTGAAATAATGTCATTACAGCACAAACAGTATGATATTTACGGTCTACAGTATCATCCTGAGTCACTTTTAACGGAACATGGTTATACGCTGATTAACAATTTTTTAAATGTCATTAAAGACCAAATTGAAGAGGCTGCTTGAGGCATTTTTTAATTGGCAACAACAATTCTCAATTTGCGTATTTTCTTCATAAATCCGGGAATTTGGAGTGGGTGATCGGGATAGGGAGCTTTCGACACCCCTCCCACACTACCGTACCGGTGTTTGCTAACAAAGTTGTCGCCTAAATTAATTATGCCACCTCTAAAACTTGATTATTTACCACAGCCTTTTTCCACTAGATTTCTTATCCGGATTCAACGTAACGACTTCAGGTTGTGACCAGTCACGCGTGTTGCCAGTCCATCGCTCCGGCTTTGGTTGTCTAGCTATTTGGTCAGGGCTACTAAAAATAAGCAACAATACTCAAGCCCTAACTACTGAGTTAATCTTAATCTGCTATAATAAACATCAACTAATCTTTTAGAGCGAATTGCTCAATGAAAAGTCACTTAATTTTTTGTTAAGAGAAGCTAGGTATAATGTTCTTCTATTGTAAGATGTTAAGAGGTTGATGACGTATGTTTCCAGAAACAATAAAAGCTGCTTTAGAACAATATGATACTGAGAAAAGTCTCAGAAGAAAACTATTTAGCGATGCTGCTCCAATAAAGGAGTTACGTCAACTTGCTGCTGAAGATCGAAATAATCATTTTAAAATATACCTTTGTTTTTTTCACAACTTACCAAAAAAGAAACAAGCATCTTATGACGTTTACAGTGCAGTTATAAAAGAGCTAGGTATGAACGGTTATGAACGCTTGAAAACATATGCAGTCTGTACAGACCTATCGAACAGTAATCTATTAACGGAAGATAACTTCAATATGGTGGTAGCCTATTTCAATCCATCGAATGTTGATTTCGCATTTAAAGTTCTGAATGACGACAAACCATTATATGTATTAAAGCATTTAGATAATGAGGCTGAAATTAAAAGAGTGATGAAAGCTAGATGCTACGCTGCTTATAAAGCGGCTGCTGAAAACGGTCATCTTGATGTATTAAAGCATTTAGAAAGCAAGCTTGATGAGACGGAAATTAAAGAAACGATTGAAGCTAGATGCTACGCTGCTTATAGAGCGGTCGCTAAAAACGGTCATCTTGAGGTGTTAAAGCATTTAGAAAGCAAGCTTAATACTGCTGAAATTAAAGAAGCGATTAAAGGTAAATACTACGATGTTTATATATGGGTCGCTAGAAACGGTCATCTTGATTTATTAAAGCATTTAGAAAACAAGCTTGATGAGACGGAAATTAAAAAAGCGATTAAACCTTATCGCTACGCGGCTTATAGACGTGCCGGCGAATGCGGTCATCTTGATGTATTAGAATATTTCGAAAGTAAGCTTGATGAGACGGAAATTAAAGATGCGATTAAAGGTATACGCTACTATGTTTATAGATGCGCCGCTAGAAACGGTCATCTTGATGTATTAGAACATTTAGAAAATAAGCTTGATGAGACGGAAATTAAAGATGCGATTAAATCTTATCGCTACGCGGCTTATAGAGAGGCAGCTCACTACGGTCATCTTGATCTATTAAAGCATTTAGAAACCAAGCTTAATGAGACGGAAATTAAAGAAGCGAGCTACCATTCTTATAACTGTGCCGCTCAAAATAGTCATTTTGATGTATTAGAATATTTAGAAAGCAAGCTTAATGCTGCTGAAATTAAAAAAGCGATTAAAGCTGATCGCTACGAGGTTTATAAGGCGGCCGCTAAAAACGGTCATTTTGATGTATTAATATATTTCGAAAGCAAGCTTGATGAGGCTGGTATTAAAAAAGCGATCAAAGCTGAGCACTACGCTGCTTATATCGAGGCTGCCTACGACCGTAATCTTGATGTATTAAAGCATATGGAAAGCAAACTTTATGAGTGGGAAATTAAGGACGCGATTAAAGCTAATAGCTACAGGGCTTATAGATGGGCTGCCAAAAACGGTCATCTTGATGTATTAGAACATTTATTAAAAGATGTCACTTGTTTTGCTTATGCTGAGATGCACGATAGGGAATATGGGGAGGAGTTTATTTACCCTCTTATTGCAACTATAATTAACGAATTAACACAGCAAAAAAATGAGTTTGAACAGCTCGATCCGCATGGTGTCTTTAATCTTGCAGAAAAAGATGCGTTATTTTGTTTTTATATGCTGCGTAATTTAATTCGTCGCGGTGTTGATAGAGACTATAGAGAGGGTGAAGATTTAACTGCAGAAATGCAATTTTTACTCTCTATTCCAGCAGTTAGAGAATTGTGTCATCAAGCGCTAGGAGACAATCCTCAAGAAAATGAGCTCTTCAGATTAGCT
>DAOUQR010000122.1 GCA_030625525.1 Pseudomonadota bacterium
TGATCCTCGGCATTTATGTCACACTTGGAATATTCTTAATCTTTGCGGCTAAAGACCCGATGAAACATTTAAGCTTGATTTGGTTTACCGTTTGGTCCAGCGTCGTTCATGGCGGCATTATGCTCGTCCAAGCCTTTGTTGATAAAACTGAATCCCTCCATCTCTACGGTGATGTGCCCGCATTGTTTCTTGTGGCCATTGTGTTAGCACTGCTAACGCCTCGAGATAGACACGTATAACGCAGAATTGTTGCACACCCTCTAAATTTATGTCGCGCAAATTAAGCAGAACCGAAAATGGGTGTAGCCTAGCACCCGCTCTTTGGTATAAAATTACCCGCATCTATTTTCGAGGACAATGAATCAATGCGCGTCGATTTTTATATCTTAAAAAACATGGACCACACACAGTCGCACGACTATCTTTGCAAGCTCATTGATAAGATCTATCAGCGCAAGCATCGCATCTATATCCATACGAATGATGAGAGTGATGCGCACAAAATTGATGATCTGCTCTGGACATTCCGTGATACTAGCTTTATCCCCCATAACTTAGTCGGTGAAGGCCCAGAAATGCCACCACCTGTTCAAATTGGCTATGATGAAAAACCAGAAAAGATTAAAGATGTATTGATCAATCTGCACCAAGATATCCCAAGTTTTTATAAACAATTTAGACGCGTGTTAGAAATCGTTCCCAATGAAGAGTCAGCTAAAAACATCTGTCGTGATCATTTTCGTTATTACAAAAGCCAAGGCTGTGAATTGCATACCCACGATATTACTTAACCCTATTGATTTGAAATAAGAGGCCCCATGGATAAAAGTTACAATCCACATGAAATTGAGCAACGTTGGTATCAACGTTGGGAGCAAAACAATAATTTTGCACCTCGCGGTGAAGGGTCGCCGTACTGCATCATGATCCCACCACCCAACGTCACGGGTTCATTGCACATGGGACATGGATTTCAAAATAGTTTGATGGATGCATTGGTTCGTTATCATCGTATGCGGGGAGATAATACTCTCTGGCAAGTCGGCACCGACCATGCCGGTATCGCGACTCAAATGGTGGTGGAGCGTGAGTGCCACAAACAAAATTTAACTCGCCATGATCTGGGTCGCGAGGCCTTTGTCGATAAAATTTGGGAATGGAAAGGTCAATCGGGTGGGCGCATCACTCAACAATTGCGTCGCCTGGGTGCATCGGTTGATTGGTCGCGCGAGCGCTTTACGATGGATGATGGCTTGTCTAAGTCAGTCCAAGAAGTGTTTGTTCAATTATATCATGAAGGTTTAATTTATCGTGGCAAACGATTGGTGAATTGGGATCCGGTGTTTCGTACAGCGGTGTCGGATCTTGAAGTTGTGTCTACCGAAGAAGAAGGCCATCTCTGGCACATTAACTATCCCCTCGTGAATGGTGAAGGCCATCTGACGGTTGCAACGACAAGACCTGAAACCCTGCTCGGCGATATGGCCGTCGCCGTTCATCCCGAAGACGAACGCTATCGCCATCTCGTAGGTGAAATGTTGAAACTGCCATTAACGGATCGACAAATTCCGGTGATTGTAGATGAGTATGTTGATCCAGAATTTGGCAGCGGTTGCGTGAAGATCACCCCAGCCCATGACTTTAATGATTACGAAGTCGGTATGCGTCATAACTTAGAATGCTTAAATATTTTGACCGAAGACGCGCGTATCAATAAAAAAGCGCCAACCCGCTACCAAGGTTTAGATCGTTACGCGGCACGTGAATTAATTGTCACCGATCTCAAAAAAAATAAGTTACTCGAAAAAATTGAAGATCATAAACATGCCGTCCCACGCGGCGATCGTTCCGGTGACGTTATCGAACCGTACTTAACCGACCAATGGTATGTTAAAACCAAAGATCTCGCCGCACCAGCGATCAAAGCGGTCGAAGATGGTGATATAAAATTTATTCCTGAAAATTGGAGCAAAACCTATTTCCAATGGATGTATAACATTGAAGATTGGTGTATCAGTCGTCAACTCTGGTGGGGGCATCGCATTCCTGCTTGGTACGATGATGAAAATAATATTTATGTTGGGCAAGATGAACAAACCGTTCGTGAGCAACACAATTTAAAACCGGACGTTAATCTCAGACAAGATAACGATGTGCTCGATACGTGGTTTTCATCAGCGTTATGGCCATTCTCAACCTTGGGTTGGCCAGAACAAACCGAGGCTTTAAAAACATTTTATCCAACCCAAGTACTCGTGACCGGTTTTGATATTATTTTCTTTTGGGTCGCGCGCATGATCATGTTCGGACTTAAATTTACAGGGCAAGTTCCCTTTCATGAAGTTTACATCACCGGTCTCATTCGTGATGCGGAAGGCCATAAAATGTCGAAATCAAAAGGGAATATTATCGACCCGATTGATTTAATCGACGGTATTGATTTGGAATCACTTGTCAAAAAACGCACCCAACATATGCTGCTCAATAAGCAAGCGACAAAAATTGAAAAGTCCACACGTAAAGAATTTCCTGACGGTATTCCCTCATTTGGTACCGATGCACTGCGCTTTACTTTTTGTGCACTGGCCTCAACTGGCCGCGACATTCGTTTTGATTTAGGCCGTATTGAAGGCTATCGAAATGTCTGTAATAAAATTTGGAATGCCGCTCGTTATGTGTTGATGAATACTGAAGAACAAACACTGAATAAAAACGATGACATGAGCATCGCGGATCACTGGATCCTTTCACGTTTGCATCAAACTATTGAAACCGTCCATCATTATTTTGGCTCCTATCGTTTTGATCTACTCGCCAAAACCATTTATGAATTTATTTGGAATGAATATTGTGATTGGTATTTAGAATTGTCGAAGCCCGTTTTATATGGCGACAGTTATTCTGAGTCACAAAAGCAGGCGACACGTTATACATTGGTCACCGTGTTGGAACAAATTCTCAAATTATTGCATCCACTCATGCCATATATTACGGAAGAGATTTGGCAGCGTGTTGCACCGTTAGCAGAACAGCAAGGCGATACGATTATGCTGCAAGCTTATCCCGAAGTAGATAAACAATTCATCCAACCCGACATTGAAGCAGAAGTGGTTTGGCTCAAACAAGTCGTCGTAGGTATTCGCACGATACGTTCAGAAATGAATATCCCCCCTTCTAAAAATATCCCCGTGTATTTGGCCAAAGGACATGAGCAAGATAAACAGCGCTATCTCAACAATGCTAATTTTTTAATAAATCTTGCTAAACTTGAAACTATCACCTGGCTCAATGCCGATCAGGAAGCACCCGCCTCAGCAACCGCTTTAGCCGGACAGATGGAAATACTCATTCCTCTAGCTGGGCTCATTGATAAAGACAACGAATGTGCTCGACTCAATAAAGCCATCGGCAAGATCAAAAAAGATTTAGAGCGCGTACACAATAAGTTAAACAACCCCAAATTTATGGACAAAGCGCCCCCTGAAGTGGTGAGCAAAGAACGTACACGCTTAGATGAAATGGAGCTATCTATCGGCAAGTTAGCCCAACAATTAGCCCAAATCCAAGCATTATAGAATTTATTGAACCAAATTAACGTGGATCAGGAAATAAACAATTCATTTTTTGCATTAAGTTTGGTATAATTTACATCGCTTTTTAAAGTAAGCGAATTTTTTTTCTAATTGTACTAACGAGGTTATTGGCTATGAAACAGGCTAAAATTTATGTAGGTAACTTATCTTACCAAACTACTTCCGATGATTTACAAGAGGCTTTCAGTGCCTATGGTAACATCACCGAATTAAAATTAATCACTGATCGTGAAACCGGTCGTTCTAAAGGTTTTGCTTTCATTACATTTGATGACTCAAGTGCTATTGAAGCGGCTGTTGCTTTAAACGGGACAGATTTAGACGGACGTCAAATTAAAGTCAGCGAAGCGAAAGAAGATCGTGGCGATAGTGGCGGCGGTAGTCGAGGCGGATTTGGCGGCGGTCGTCGTCAATACAGTTAATTCATCAGTAATTAATTTGTATAAAAGGGCACTTTTTAAGTGCCCTTTTTTATTATCCAACAACTCCCATTATTTATATGGCGACAGGGCTACCTTCAGAGAAAAAATCAACTGGATCCAAATTCGATTGAGGATGCTGTCGACCCGATAGCTTAGTTTGCAGATTATTTAACAATAAATGTAACTCCGTAACAGCATTTGCTGATAGAGCAACTCTAAGCAATGGCTCCACCTCTCCAGGTTCTTTAATCGCTAAGCGATCGCGCATCACTTCCTCGAAAGCATTGAATAGGTTCGTAAGAAATTGAGCCGAAATAGCCATTGGCTGGGTGTATTGTGGATACATCTTCGTTGCAATCCCGGCGAAATGTGTGCGTAAATCTTGAAAATTCTTAGATTTGAATGTCTGATAAATTGTCTCCAATTCGCTTCGCTTTAAAGAGGCAAACGATTCTGCTAAATCTTGGCTAAACGCTGGGATACGTTCGGGATAAGAGCTTGACTGAACCATCGTATAATTTTCGAATAGCTTGATCACCGCATTCACTGTTGAAATCGGATTAGCTTTAATTGATGCAATGGTTAATGGCAATACTTCTTTAACTGGATTGTACGCGTTATTGAGCAACTCTAATT
>DAOUQR010000068.1 GCA_030625525.1 Pseudomonadota bacterium
AGATACCGAAAAACTGCGAAGTAGAATATACCCCCATTGCCGTACCTTTGCTACCTGCTGGGGAAATTTTTGACACTAATGAAGGCAAACTCGCCTCAAGCAGGTTAAACCCAGTGAAAAAAATCACCATCGCCAAGGTGATCAGCCAAATATGCGTATAAAAATTTGCAAGCATGAGCAGTGAAACAACCAGGGCACCGATCCCGAGTAAAAACATCGGCTTCATTTTTCGCTTTTTCTCAGCAATAATAATCAAGGGCAACATCGCCATGAATGAAAGTACTAACACGGGTAGATATAAATACCATAAATGCGAGCTAGGAATATTCGCCGATTGCTGTATCGCCACAGGTACCACAATAAAACTCGCAGTTAAAATCGCATGTAGCGCAAAAATACCAAAATCTAAGCGCAATAACTCAGGCGTTTTCAATACTTGGCGCAAGAGCAATGGAACGGTTTCACTATCACGGTGCAAGGCACTCGCCTGAATCGGCTCAACCAAGGTATTAATCATCACCAATCCACAGACAGCAAGCCCCGCAGTCAACCAAAATAAACCACTCACACCAACCCAATGACTCAACATGGGGCCAGCAACCATCGCAATCGAAAATGACAAACCAATCACCATACCGATAACGGCCATCGCTTTCGTCCGATCTTGTTCCTGAGTCACATCCGCAACAGTCGCAATGAGAGTCGAACCTATGGCCCCAGTACCCTGTAATGCCCGGCCAATAATCACCCCGGTGATCGAGTGTGATAAAGCTGCAACCACACTGCCCAGTGCAAACAAGATGAGTCCAATGGTAATAATCGGCTTTCGACCAAAGCGATCAGACAAGCTTCCCATCGGAATTTGCAAACAAGCTTGACTCAAACCGTAGATCCCAAGCGCCAATCCAATCAATACAGGCGTTGCCCCAACTAAATGGTGGGCATAGAGAGAAAATACAGGTAGGATCATGAATAACCCTAACATTCGAAAAGCAAAAATGGTGGCTAAAGTGAAAACAGCACGACGTTCCCGGCCTTGTGATAAAAATGTCATGGAATTACTAATAAATCGAATAAAAAGAGGCAAGATTATACATAAATATAAGCAGTTACGTAATAAAACGTTAATAATTCTTTGGTAAACTTTTTATATGTGGAAAAAATACATAGCTAACTTTTTAATTAATAGACCGTATGAGTCTAATAAACCCAAGCAATTTTTGACGGAATTGTTTCGTCGGTCTTTGCTCGCGAGTTTTCCACCAGATGGGTACGATCCGATTACCACGAGTTATTTAGAGCGAACCCCTGAAAATAACGACGTTCAACGCAAGATCATTCATTGTACAGTATACTCAAAGAATGAGAAATTTGCTGCTTCAGACGCGGATATGCCCGATGTTTCCAACCGCTTATTTTTAACCTCATTCTTTGGCATTCCAAATCAGCTTAATGCTGATAAAAATTTAACTGCAAAACAAGTTAGGGATATGAATCCTGTTTTCGTATTAAAGAACCAGTTAAAGGACCAGTATGTTCAGCAAACAGTGGCTGCCAGTAGAAATTTAACGCTAAAAAAAGTGCTGTTGAATTTTATCGGTGGCTGGCCTCCCTCAACGGTGGGAAAAATTACGGGTCTCTTCTTATTACCACTTAGAATAGTCGCGGTTCCATTTAAAACGCTGCTTAATGTATTGAAAATCGCGACTGAACTTATTCCTCGCTTTCTCTTTCACTTAACCGCTTGGGCGATGGAAAATCTTAGACATATCGCTGCTAATGAAAAAGTGGATCACCATGCCAATAGGCAAACGGGCTGCAATAATAAATTCAAAACTGCAAACTACAATGGGCTCAAAAGAATACTAGCCGGAGTTGGATTTGCCTTATTAGCTATACCACATTACGTTACCGCAATTTGGCATTTGGCCGGCAGAGCAATCACCTCGCCAGTTAAAAGTGCTCGAGCGGCGAAACATATGGCTGATGTACTTTTTGTTGAAAAATACACTGTGGAGAGACTTGAACAAACTTCGCTTGGTAAGGGTTTTGATCGAATCGACAAAAAAAGTAAAACTCGCACATCAGCAATTGGAAAGGTCGTTGGCTGGATTTTGGCCGGATTAAGTGCCACATTTTCTATAGCTAGTTATGTACTGATGCCGTTTATTGGTTTCAAAGTACTGGCTGCAAAAGCCCCGCTGTTCGTTAGCTCAGTGACTTCGTTTCTTACTAACACGCCTCTTATATCAAGTGTTATATCTAATGTAGGCGCATTTTTTCTCGGTATTGCGAGTGTGACCGCAGTCGCTGTTGGTAGCGTCTTTAGTCTCGTGAATGATAAGCTTCGCGCATTTTTTAATTCTCCTAAAAAAGACGGCGAAGAAATTCTAGAAAATAGATTTGAGCAGGACCAGGATAACAATCAGAATTGGCTGATGTCTGTAGCGATAATAAAATACACACAGGGGAGTACAAGTAAACACTGTTCACGACTGGGCAAGCTGAGAGCAAAAACGAACACTCCTAATCCTCCCAAACGGAATCAAGAGGTTGAAGTTGAGTCAGTGTACAACCGTCATACTAAACAATACAGTCTGGCACCTATTGACCCTGAGATACCTAATTTTAAAAGCGGTCAATCTTATACAATTAGTTTTGTCTGATAACAGTAAGTTTGGTTACCTCCCCCTAAAAAATATACATCCAATCCCTGGTTCCAAAACACCCATTATTTCGGTATAATTACGCCTTTTATTTAAGCCCTAACTGGATCTTACATGACTATTTTTGCAGGAAAAGTTGCTCTCATCACCGGCGCTGCCCGTGGCATCGGCCGTGCGACAGTTCTCAAACTCGCCCAAGCGGGCTGTGATATCGTGATCAACTACTACAGTAGCCACGAAGAAGCCAGCACACTCGCCAAAGAAGTCGAACAACTCGGCCGCAAAGTCCTCACGATTCAAGCCAGCGTAGCCGACGCACAATCCGTCAAAGAAATGATGAGCGCCATCACAAACGAATTTGGCCGCATCGATTTTCTAATCAGCAACGCCGCCAGCGGCGTATTAAAACCCGCCTTAGAAATGAAACTCAAACACTGGCGCTGGTGTCTCGAAACAAACGCCTACGCCTTAAACTTATTAGTCCAAGAAGCCGGTGAGCTACTACAACCCCAAGGCCGCGTCATTGCTTTATCCAGCCTAGGCTCAGAACGCGCGATCCCCAACTACGCATTCATCGGCGCATCAAAAGCCGCAGTTGAATCCTTAGTTCGTTCACTAAGTTTAGAATTAGCCCCACGCAATATTAACGTGAACTGTGTCTCCGCTGGCGTCATCGACACCGACGCGATTAAATATTTCCCCAATCGCGAACAATTACTCGAAGCACAAAGACAACACACATTATGCGAACGCGATCTCATCCCCGAAGATGTAGCAAATACAATTTATTTACTGTGCTTACCAGAAGCAGAGATGATTAAGGGCCAGACCATCACCGTTGATGCTGGTTATTCCATTGTTGGTTAGACTATTTAGGAGTGAAAAATGAGTATTGAAACAATTTATCCAAAAGTTAAAGAAATCATAGCAGACGTTTTAGTCGTAGATGAATCCGAAGTCGAATTAAACAAACGTTTAATTGCCGATCTCGGCGCAGAATCCATCGATTTTTTAGACTTAGCATTTCAATTAGAACGTGAATTTAAAATTAAAATCCCACGTGGACAACTTGAACAAGATGCTCGTGGCACTTTAAGCGAAGCCGAATTCGAACAAAATGGTGTGGTGACACCGGCTGGCCTTGAAAGTTTAAAAGCTTCTTTATCAGAAGTGCCTGCAGAATATTTCAAAGACAATTTAAAAGTCAGCGAAATTCCATTGTTATTCACAGTAGAAACATTTTGTAAATTAATCAGTCGCGTTCAAACACAAGAAGCGGCATAACAGACGAGTCAGCGATGCATTTTTTATTTGTTGATCAAATCATAAAAGATCAGCCGGGTAAAGTGATACAAGGTATCAAGCACATCACCCCGGCTGACGTGTATTTAACGCAAGGTCGAAACAAGCAAGCGGTATTAATGCCATCGATTGTGACAGAAACCATGGGGCAATTAGCCGCATGGTCGGTGATGCGCGCCAATGATTTCACCCTGCGACCGGTTGCGGGTGTGGCGAGCGAAGTGCAATTGATTGCTGACGCGAGTGTCGGCGATACTTTATATATAGAATCAACCATCGATCACGTCGACGATCAAGCCGTTGAATACCACAGTGTCGCGACAATCAATGATAAACCGATCGCTATTATTGAAAGTGCGATAGGTCCGATGTTACCGATGCAAGATTTTATCGATCCCAGCGTCGTGCGTCAGCAATATGATTTAATCTATCGAGAAAGCGAGCGTCCAGAAATACCGACATCCATTCAATCATTAACGTTAAATAAAGAGAGACCGCTTTTAAATAATCAGCTAGCCCAATTTGATCACATCATCGATTGGCAAGCCGGTGAATCAATCACAGCACAAAAAAACATATCCATTCTCGCGCCGTATTTTGTGGATCATTTTCCACGTAAACCCGTTTTACCCTTAACCATTTTAATGAGTTGCAATGTCGACTTAGCCAAACGTTTTATCGCGCGCGTATTAACAGAAGAACATGCCTCACAGTTCCACGCTAAATCCATGCGACGTATTAAAATGCGAGACTTTGTGCAACCCGGTGACGTGTTAATTCAGCACTGTCACTTAAAACAACAAACTGAAAAACAATTTATTTTTAAACTTCAAAGTGAAGTGAACGGCAAACGTGTTTGTGTTGCCGAACTCGTGATGGAACGAGAATAACATTCTTGAGAGGATTGCATTATGCAGCAACGTAAAATTGTCATTACCGGATTGGGTATCGTTTCTCCCCTGGGAAACGACACCGAGTCAACATGGCAAAATTTATTAAATCAAAAAAGTGGTATTGCATCGATCCAAAGTTTTGATGCCACGGGCTTTCCTACTCATATTGCTGCAGAAGTTAAAAACTTCGATCCAAAAACTGCTTTTCCGCAACAACGTTTGCGTAAATACACCAATAAATTTACGGACTTTGCCTTAGCCGCCGCTGAACAAGCTTTTGTAGACGCCGGAATCAAACCCACTGCAAGCGACGCTGAACGTTGGGGAGTTGTCACCGGTGCCGGCATGATGACGGCTGAATTTGAATATTGGCAACGCTTTGCCCCACAATTTGCGCCCGAAGGCGAAGTCGACTTAGCTAAACTCGGAAAAGAATCCAGTGAGTTTATCCGAGTGGCTGATTTTGCGCGATCAGTTTGTAACACGGGTTTGTCATTACTCGCGCAAGCCTATGACATCCGAGGCTATGCTAACGCCGTGCATACCGCCTGCGCTTCCAGCGGACAAGCACTCGGCCTCGCATTACAAGTGATGCGACGAGGTGATGCCGACTGCATGCTCGCCGGCGGTTTTGACTCAATGATTAATCCAGTAGGTCTCTCCGACTTCTGCTTGCTCGGAGCCGTCTCAACCGATAACGAAAACCCACAAGGCGCAAGCCGCCCCTTTGATTTAACCCGCAATGGTTTTGTCTTAGGCGAAGGTTCGGCTTTTTTAATTTTAGAAACACTAGAGCACGCAAAACAACGAGGTGCCTATATCTATGCTGAATTAGCCGGGGAGGGTAACTCAATGAGTGCTTACCGAATTACTGATTCCCACCCCTCCGGAGATGGTGCGATGCAAGCCATTCGCGATGCTTTAAAAGAAGCAAATGTCTCACCCAATGAAGTGAGCTACGTGAATGCCCATGGCACATCCACAAAAATGAATGACTTAAGCGAAACAAACGCAATTAAAACGGTCTTGGGTGAACATGCCTACAACATTCCAGTGAGCTCGACTAAGAGTCAAACCGGGCATTTAATTGCAGCAGCTGGCGCGATAGAGGCAGCGTTTAGTGCGTTAGCAATCAAACATCAAATCGCACCAATGACCGCAAATCTGACAACACCGGATCCGGATTGTAATTTAGATTTTGTAACCGATGGTCCAAGAGACTGTGAAGTGAATGTGGTGCTATCCAATTCATTTGGTTTCGGTGGTTCAAACAGCAGTTTAGTTTTTAAAAGACCTGAATAGGTGATGATATGCAAAAAGTAATGATAACCGGTTACGGCGCGACAACGGCAAGCGGTGACACTTTAGACGAAACATGGCAAGCACTGCATACCGGCCAGATTGGCACCGGTCCAATTCAACGCTGGGATGCCAGCGAATGGCCGTATCAAATTGCCGGCGAATTAAAAAATTATAATCCGCGTACGATGTTAAAAGATCGTAAATTATTAAAAGTCATTTCACGTCAAGATGTCTTAGGTATTAATGCAGCTAACCAAGCGTTAGCGCATAGTCAAATGTTAACGTATCG
>DAOUQR010000126.1 GCA_030625525.1 Pseudomonadota bacterium
GTCACCGTCATAATGATCATATCGGTGGCTTGTCGGCGATTAAAAAAGTGTTCAATGTCGATAAACAACTTATAGGAGGCGGGCAATGTTTAAAAGGACAGCATTGGCAGTGGGATGGTGTTAAATTTGAAATACTGTTTCCTGATAAAAATCATTTAAATCAAGTGAACAATAGTTCGTGTGTGTTAAAAATAACAGCAAATAATTTTTCGGTATTGCTGCCTGGCGATATTGAACACGCAGCAGAAGCTGAGTTGGTTAAACAATATGGTTCAATGTTACACGTCGACATTTTGATTTCACCTCATCATGGCAGCAAAACGTCATCGTCGAGATCGTTTATTAAAGCTGTTCACCCGAAACTAGTTGTTATTTCCAGTGGCTATAAGAATCGTTTTCATTTTCCTGCAAAATTAACGTTAAAAACGTATCAATATTTTGATGCGGAAGTATTGAATACCGCTGGAACTGGCTATGTATTTATTCGTGATTTGTCACGCGGGATTATTTAGCCCGGCCTTTATGGGCGACTTTTGCGATCAGATGTGCGCTAATCGGATTTGTCAGTGCAATAAAAAAAATCAGCAAGATCATTTCGGTGATGCCGTGTATGTTTTTTAAAAGTATGCCCGCGCCAAGAAGCAGGCTCCCACAACCCAAAGTGGCAGCTTTGCTTGCCGCATGTAATTTAAAAAACAAACTCTTAAAACGCCATACGCCAAGTGCAGCGATGCACACAAAAATACTGCCGAATAGCAATAAAAAATTTCCAATCAATTCAATCATAACGATTTAGCCTTACGTAAACAAAGTGGCAATAAGCAACGGCAGTTAAAAAAGCAATTAAAGCAAGCGCTACACAAATATCTAAGAAAAACACGCTGTGTATTTTTACGGCATAAAGCGCAATGATGCCCAATGTGATATTGGCCAGCAATTCTAGGCTAAGTATGCGGCCTAAGGTTGTATTTGGCCTAATCAAAGTGACGCATGTGATTAAAAAAGCAATCGTAATGAGCGCAATTGATGCTGTAAGCATGAAGTGATTAATCATTTCCATAATTAAATACCTTTATAACCAACGGTTCTAATCGCTGTTTGAAATTATTAATAAATTGATGTTTTTGGTCAGCAAACATCAAATGTATCGTCAGCTCGGAATTATTCTTCGTTAGCTCGATTGATAAAGTACCCGGCGTAAGAGTTAAAATATTTGCAAGCAACATCTTTTGTGAACTATAACGGCACGCCAACGGTATGGTGACAATACCGGGTTGTGCCTGTCCCCGCAGGCGCAAGACCTCTCTGGCAACCAAGATGCTTGAAATAATAAGTTCATACACCGTATAGAGAAATAATTGTAACAAACCTAATAAATTGACCTTAAAAGTTTTCTCTTCAGTCTTTGGTGGCTGCACTAGATAGTTAACAGTACTACACACAACGAGACCCAATGCTATATTCAGCACAGAAAAATTGTTTCTGAAAGCACACCATATAATAACTAAGATAAAAATTGAGTGTAGGCGATTCATGTGCGGACTCCAATTAAAACTGTATTGATATAAATAGTGGGATGGCTCAGATCCTTGGCGATAGTAGACAGATAATTTAATATTGAATCTGGATAAATTCCCATGAACAGCGCGAGCACTAATAAAATGCCGATCCCCAGAGGAGCATAATAACCCATTTTTGTAGGGTCAACTCGTCGTGTTGTCGTCTTCGACCGGTAATAAGCGTATTGCCATATTTTATTCATTGAAAATAACGTCATAACACTCACTAAGATCATCAAGGTTGCGCTCGTGTAATAATGTTGGTTAAGTGCCGCTTTTATTAAAATATATTTACCCCAAAAGCCAGAGAATGGCGGAAATCCCGCGAGTGAAAAGGCACTAATAAAAAACACGATAGCAAGGCTTTTATTACGAGTGGCAACGGAGCCCAGTTTATTAAGCGAACCTGTTCCATACGATTTTTCAACCACGCCGCTCACCATAAACAAGGTCGTTTTGGTAAAGACATTGTGAATTAAAAAGTAGAGGGCTCCCACAATTGCCAGAGGGGTTTTAATGGCAAGACCTAAAGCAATATAGCCGAGCTGGCTCACAACATGAAAAGATAGAATCTTTCGAAAATCAAATCGTATGGCGGCACCCATTACACCCAGCAACATCGTGGCTAAGCTCATTAGAACCAGTGTTGTTGTAAACGTCACGGTATGAAATGGTTTAAACAAACAAATTAAGCGTAACATGATTAACATAACGGCTTTTGTGGTCAAGCTTGAAAGCAGCGTCGTGCAGGATATATGCGGTGTTGGGTAGGAAGTAGGGAGCCAGAAATAGAATGGAAAAAGTCCTCCTTTTAGCGACATCGACAAAAACAATAAAAGAAAAATAGGTAATGTCTCGTCATTGGATAATTGATTCAAATGCCTTGCAATATCAGCGAAATTTAATGTGCCCGTTTTCGCATAAATAAGCGCGATAGATAAGAGCATCAATAATGTTCCGCAAATATTTATCAAAGCATAATTAAACATCACCTCTTTGTTGTTGCGAATAGAGCATTGCAATAATAATAATGCGCTGATTAATATAAGCTCTAACCAAACATATAAATTAAATAAATCTCCTGTTGTGATGGCTCCACTGATACCTAAAAACAATAACCAATATCCGAGGTAATAATTCTGTGTCGCTTTTTGACCCTCTAATTCATAAAAACTATAAAGACTAATGCACGCAGTCACAATCGAAAATATCACGAGCATAAAGCGGGAAAAGTTATCAAATACAAATGATATGCCGAATGGAGCCGGCCAGTTTGCCGCCTGAATAACAATAGGTTTATTAAACAATATCAGCAAACTGATTGTCACAACTAACATGCTTGTTATTGCAAGAAGCTGAACAATTTGTCGTAATAGAAAATGATTTTTCACAAATAAATGAGCGATGATAGCGAGAAGAGGAATGCAAAGAACTAATGCAGCTAACCCAGTTGGTGTTATCATCATGATTCTTTTCTCGAATTTTTCATATTGATAAACAAGATCTGACGGATTAAGGTAGACAAATAAGCGATCAGTGCAAACGCGATGACAATGGCAGTTAAAATCATGGCTTGCGGTAAAGGATTGGATAAATTATGCGAGTTATTTGATACAAAAGCAGGTGCTTTATTATTTAGGCGTCCGCAGATTAAAATAATATAACTTAAGGTGGAGCTTAGAATGAGTGTGCCAAAAAGTTTACGAATAATATTTTCTTGCAGCAGTAAAAAAACACTTATCGATATTAAAATTGCAGCGCAAAGAGCGAATAAAGGCATGTTAATTTCTCACCAAGGCTGTCATGACTAAAGTGATGCTGCCAAACACCACAAAATAAATACCAAAATCAAATAGAAGGGGGCTGCCCAATTTAATTGATTCGCCGAGTATCGAAAAATTCCACCATGTGCCACTAGCAACTGGCTTGGCATATAGCAAAGCGCTCCCTACTCCAACGAACATGAGGACGAGGCCTATCGCGATGACACGGGGTACTTTTTTTATGATAGATTTTGATTCTTCGAGAAAAGCAAAAAGATAGAGTGCAGTCGCACTTGCGGCAATCAACCCACCAATAAACCCTCCGCCTGAGTAATTATGACCTTGAATAACGACTAAAATCGAGATAATCAACATCACTTGCAATATTAATTGGGAATTGCCGGAAAAAATAACTGATTTCATCTATTCTATTCTCCTGTGACTAAATAAGTGATGCCAAGAGCTGCGCTGATCACCACCAATACTTCACCCAGCGTGTCGAGCGATCTAAAATCAACTAAAATGACGTTCACTACATTTTTACCGAAAGCCCTCAAGCTATTGTCAATATAGTATTGACTGATGTGCGTATCCAGCGGCCCATTTGTTGCCATTGTTATTAAAACGAAGCTAGCAATGCCGGTTGCAATGGCAATGAGCCAATTAATCACTTGGCTTTTTTTAGGTGCGACTTCATCGAGGCTAAGTGACGATTTTTTAAATGCAGCGACAAAGATAACCACAAGTAAAATCTCAACTAAAATTTGCGTCATCGCAACATCGGTAGCCCCATTTAAAATAAAAAATAAACCGAAGAAAAATCCCAGTACACTCAAGTTAATAATACCCTGTAAAAATACGCGACCTCTAAGTGTCGCGATGCCCGCTATGACGATTAATAAACTGAGTGCTGATGACATAAAATCGGGAGTGCTTGAAAAGGTAATGGGTATAGAATGGTATCCGTTCACCATAGCAACAAATAGAATAATCACCACGCTTGCATAGATAATTTGTAAGTGACGAGAGAGGGATTGAGATTGTGTTAAGCGAGTCGCGGTTTTACTGAGGCTAATAAAGCGATCAAGAGTCCCTTGATAAAGTCGTTTAGGGTTTAATCTGTTAAGGCCTTGCATTATTCTTATTTGAATCTGTGTGCTGAGAGCGTAGGTAATTAGTCCACCGAGAACGGTCACTAAACTTAAGAAAGTGGCCGCTGAT
>DAOUQR010000085.1 GCA_030625525.1 Pseudomonadota bacterium
AGCATAACGCCCAGCAAATTTTCCAAAATTAGATAAGGTGAACGTCGCCCTCGTTAATTTTTCTGGAGCAATTTCACGACTTTGCACAGCGGCTTTGAGCGTATTAATTTCTTGACGCAATTCATTATGAGATAACTGATCCGCCTTATGAATAACCGGAACAAACAAACCATCCCCGGTATCAATCGCCAAACCCAAGTTAAGATGTTCATGGCATTGACGTGCATTATTTTTAGCATCAAACCAAACATTTAAAGCCGGCTCTTGTTGACAAGCATCCGCTATCGCTTGAATTAATCGCACAGTAATATCTTCACCCTCAGCCCAAGCATGAATATCTGCATCATCATAAATAGTCACCGAAACAACCTCGGCATGTGACTGACTCATGCTGCGAGCCATCGTTCGTCGCACACCTTTAATGGCCTCATAATCGGTTGGCGTTTCAGTGGCACTAGTGTGTTGATGTATATCGTTTTTAGTGATCACACCCTGTGGACCACTCGCTGCAACACGGTGCAAATCAATATTCATTTGCTTTGCCAAAGCCCGCACCGCTGGAGATGCTTTCGGACGAGTTGAAGTTTGTTGAACCTGTGAACCGACCTTAAATTGCTCTTCAATCGTAATGCCACTTTCTTGGATATTACCGACCACGGTGCCTTTATCTTTTTCTTTATGGACCGATTTTAATTCAGCAGATTCAAATTCAATCAGTGGCGAACCCGTTATAATAATGTCACCGGCGACGCCATAGAGTTTAATAATTTTGCCGTCTTGTGGGGCGGGCACATCCACAACGGCTTTAGCCGTTTCCATCGCAACTAAGGGTTGATCCGTTTTAACCACATCACCTTCTTTAACATACCATTCACTAATTTCAGCATCCGGTAAACCTTCACCTAAATCAGGTAAGTTAAAAATACTCATATCAAAACTCCATCGTGTGATTAACCGCAGCAATAATTTTTTCAACGCTCGGCATGTAATGTTTTTCTAATTTGAAATAAGGCATTGTGATATCAAAGCCGGTAACTCGTTGCACAGGCGCATGCAATGAAAACAAAGCTTTTTCGCCAATTTGCGCTGCAATCTCAGCACCCACACCAAAGCTACGAGCGGCTTCATGAACGATGACGCAGCGGCCGGTTTTTTCAACGGAATTTAATATCGTATCGATATCTAAGGGTTTAATCGTGGCAACATCAATGACATCGGCCTGTATCCCTTGTTCACTGAGTTGATTCGCGGCTTGCAAGGTTTCATGCATCATCGCGCCCCAACTGACTAGGGTGACATCAGAACCTTCGCGTAAAACAAAACAGGCATCCAATGGCAAGGCTTCGCCATTATCAGGGACATCCTGTTTAACTAAACGGTAAATACGTTTAGGCTCGAGAAAAATAACCGGATCAGGATTTCGAATGGCAGCTAATAATAACCCATAAGCACGCACAGGCGAGGAGGGTATAACCACTCGAAGCCCAGGAATATGTGCAAATAAAGCCTCAGTACTTTCCGAATGGTGCTCAGGCGCATGAATACCTCCACCGAATGGGGCACGAAAAACGATCGGGCAATGCAAACGTCCGCGCGTACGATTACGCATGCGTGCAGCATGGTTAACAATTTGATTAAAAGCCGGATAAATAAAACCTAAAAACTGAAACTCGGCAACGGGTTTGAGTCCCTGTGTTGACATCCCAATCGACAAACCAGCAATCATTGATTCAGCAAGCGGCGTATCAAAAACTCGGTTTTCACCGAAGCGATCTTGCAAATTAGCGGTAGCACGAAATACACCGCCATTTTTACCCACATCTTCACCAAAGACGACGACATCCGGATCACTCGCTAATTCATGCGCAATGGCTTGGTTCACTGCATCGACCAGTGTTAATTCATTCATAAGGATCCCTCAATCACTTCTTGGCGTTGCTCAACTAAGTTGGCAGGCAACTCGGCATAATGATAATCAAATAGATTTTCTAATGGTTGTTGTTCAATGTTGAGGTATTGTTCGACGACAGCGTCTACATTTTTTTTACATTCAACTTGCAGTGCCGCTTCTTTTTCATCGTTCCAAAATCCAACGTCAGTTAGATAGGCTCGTGTGCGTTTAATAGGCTCAAGTTCTTGAGCGTTGGTGACTTCATTATCTTCACGATAACGAGAGGCATCATCGGCTGTGGTGTGATCGCATAAACGGTAGGTGATTGCTTCAACCAGGGTAGGGCCGTCACCACGACGCGCCTTGTCAATGGCATCCCCAATAATTTTACGGCAGGCGATGATGTCATTACCATCGATTTGAATACCTTCAAAACCCGCGGCAATGGCTTTTTGTGCAATCGTTTCACAAGCGGTTTGAGAACCTCTGGGAACTGAAATCGCCCATTGGTTGTTATTAACAACAAAAACAACAGGGAGTTTCCAAGCGCCAGCCACATTTAAGGCTTCGTAAAAATCACCTTCGGAAGTACCACCTTCCCCAATCGTCGTGACAGCTACACGATTTTGTTTTCGATATTTAAATGCAAACGCAGCGCCTGCAGCATGCAAACATTGTGAACCAATGGGAACAGACATGGGGAAATCGTGAGGATTGTTTTGATAACAATTGCCTCGCTCATCACCACCCCAATATTGATAAATTTCTAGCATACTGACGCTACGCTGTATTTGAGCGGCATAATCACGATAATAGGGCGCGAATACATCATCTTTTTGCATCGCGGCACCCGTGGCGGCACTGAGTGCTTCTTGGCCGAGGGTTGACGCGTATGTTCCCATCTTGCCCGTGCGTTGAAGAGCGATGGCTTTCGTGTCATAAGCACGAACTTGCACCATGGTTTTATATAAATTAACCATGAGCGTTTCATCGCTTGCAAAGGACGGCAAGTCTGATTTGGCTTTGCCATCCGCTTGTAAATACTGCAAATATTCTATCTGAAATTCAGCGGCTGTCGTCACAGTGCTCTCCTCCATAAACTAAGGCTCAAGGATACTGTAAATCTCTGATTTTTCCAGTCAAATTTATCTTGGAAGTCGGTGTAAAACCTTTGGGTTCTAGTGTAATATATTGGAATATTTAATTATAAGTTGCGCTATTAGTGTTCAAAGCACTGGCCTGTATTCGTATCATCACGATATTACTCTCCGTTTTGTTACAGACGAGTATTGCGAATGCGCATACGGCGACTCATCTCGATATTGTCTATGTGCAAGTCGGTGTGTTTCGTTTTCGAGGACATGCTGATCGCTCCATTAATGATATTTATGGTTTGCTTCATGTTCGCGGTTTTATTAAACAAGTCTATCATCGCAGCTCTCCTGCCTTTAAAAAACCTTGGTATTACGTTGAATTTGGTCCTTATAAATATGGTGAGGCGCGGGCATTCATCGCAAAATTAAAAGCTAAGAATCTCACGGGGATCGCCGTGCCCGTCTCGAATGATTTTCTCACTAATTTGAAAGTCCCTACCTCGAATAGTGCGGAACATCGCAGAATAAAAATAGTAAAATCACCCGGTGCACTCTATAAAAGCAAATACATAGAGATTCGACCGCCTAAGCTAAAAGATTTAAAAGATAATAAAATTAATCTCACTAGTGTTAGCGATGATGCTATTTCTGAAGCGCTCGATAATGCGCGCATACAAGCCCGAATGTTAAGCCTCAGAGAAGCGATTTTGTTATCGCTACGTTATAACACCAGCATCCAAAATGCAGAAATTGATCGCATCACCCAAAAATTTCAGTTAGATGTTAGAAAAAACGATTTTGAGTTGAGGTATGCACTGGCTGGCACCGGTAATTTTACGCGTACAAAATCTGAGGGTGTCCTGTTGCCTGATTCGACCAGTTATGCATTGGTTCCTGAACTGAAGTATAAAACCCCATTAGGCACGGATTTTAGTCTTCAGTTAAATAATTTTTATGACGGTTTTCGATATAATCCACAGCTAACCTTTAAAGCAAGTCAACCGTTTTTACGCGGTGCGGGTATTGGTATTGTACAAGCACAATTAAACGATGCTTATGATACAGAAGAACAAAATAAACTGACATTGAAAAACAATATTATTATCCAAGTGAATACGATTATTTCTGATTTTCGAACCGTGATAACAGACAATAATAATATTCGGACGGGCGAACAAAATTTAGCGCAAGCGATTAAGACACTTGATGATAATGTGTTGCGCATTAAAGCAGGGCGTCTGCCGACAACCGGTAATATTGAACAACAATCACAAGTTGAATCATTGCGTTTAGGTTTAGAAAACACAAGGAATACACGCGATCAAGATTTACAGAGTTTACTCAAGGATATCGGCTTAGATCCTGAAATTAAAATTAAAGTACCTGATGACGTGTCGGTGATCAATCCTAAGATCCCAAACCAAGAAACAGCGATCAATTTAGCACTTCATAACAATGTTGATTATCAAAAAACACTGATTAATTATCGTCAAACAAAACGCGCAGTTAAAGTGTCTAAAAACGCACAGCTTCCCAGTTTTGATGCAAATTTAACGTATTCTGCGGGTTCCTTATCTGGCGTGAGCTCTGATTCGAATTTAGTGAGTTTAGTGAATGGGCGTAATCATGTCTTGAATGTTAATTTTAGTTTTGACATTCCAATTAATGATCTGCCTCGACAACAGCAGTATGTCGATGCCAAAGTTAACTTGGAAAAATCGCGGTTAAATTTAATTGATGCAAAACGAACGTTGATCATTAATGTAAAAAAACAAATCATTGAAATTCGTTCTAGAATAAAATCGATGCAATTGGCAACTAGCTTTGTTGATCTCGCGCGTCAATCTTTTGGATTAGAACGACTAAAAAATCAATATGGACGTTCCACTCAAATTAATGTGACCACCGCACAAAATAGATTGATTGCGGCACAAATTTCTTTGATTAATGCAAAAATCAGCTATCTCAATGCGCTCACCGCATTAGAGAATACATTAGGGATCACCCTGGATAAATGGAAAATACAATTAAGGTACTAACGATGCGACGCATATTCTTGCTATTTTTGATACTGATGGGCTTACTTTATACGCATGAAATAAGCGCTAAAGTTATCACGGTTAAACGAGGCAATACGACACAAAATCTTTTTTTTAAAGGGATCATCTTGCCCATAAAAGTCACGAATATCACCTCACCGACTGAAGGTGTCGTGATTGATTTGCAATTTAATTATGGTGATTTTGTTAAGCGTGGCCAACCACTGATTAAACTAAATTCTTCAAAATTAGAAACGGCTTATCATAGTGCGTTGACGGCTTTTTTAAAGGCTAAAGATGATTTGAGCATCAGCAAAACTAAATTACAAGAAACTCAATTGCTTTGGGACAATGGCCTGATCACGCGTGATGAGTTTACATCGGGGAAAAGCGCCTATGCCAGTAGTCGTATTGGATATCAAGAAGCCTTATATAATTTAGATGAAGCGGTGAAAACGGGACAAAAACTTCAGGATGATATTACCCAGTTAGATATTTCAGATTTTGCGAAAGTCGATAAGGCCTTTAAAGTCAGTTATAACTACCTCAGTGTTCCTGCCCCTAAAAGCGGGATCGCATTGCTGCCTTATAACGATAATGAGTCAACAAAAAAAGCGATCACGGTGGGGAGCCAGCTAAAAATGGGGGGCTTAATCGCTGTAATAGCTGATCTTTCAGGGCTTTCATTAAAAATAAGTATTAATGAACTTGATATTAATAAAATTAAATTAAAGCAACCCGTCTCAGTCACTGTTAATGCCG
>DAOUQR010000140.1 GCA_030625525.1 Pseudomonadota bacterium
GAGAGGGGTCAGGCCTTAGCCCTGACCCCAAATATTCTTGAGATGACCCAGCTTTAATTTTAAGGTTATTTGGGAACGGCCTAATCGGTTGAACTAGAACTGAGGGACGTGGTTGTTTTACCATCCTTTAATTTTTCTTCACTCTCACTAGTGTCGTCTTTAGCCTCTATTTTGTATATACCAATTTTTGACATCGCATCGGCATCACTGACTTTTTTAGACTTCTTCCAAGATGTGTCAGATAAGCTTTTTCTATGGGCGGGTTTAGCAATTTTTACAGCTTTAATGCTTTTTAAAGGACTAACATCGCTGGATTCTGTATCGGTGTCTTCTAAGGTCTCACTTGTATCCTCTTCTTTAATTTCTTCTTTATCAACGACTTTCGGGACTTTCGGGATGTGAGGGATATCGGCACCCAACTGCGGAATCAAAATCCCATCCTCCTCAGAGCCCACTTCACGCATTAACGAACTCGTCACAATACTGCCAGACATCGTTCCGATTAATGAACTGGTAAATGCTTTGACCCCAATACCCGCAATTTGTGCACCATGACCAATCCAATTAAGAATCGTCATTAAAAATTTAACCGCACCACCGCTACCCCCAATTGAGGCATTGCCAAAGGTGTTTCCGGTAACAATTGGAATTAATAATAACTCAGGCACAATTGATTCTTGCGTTAACTTGTTATATTCATCCAAGGTTAAATTATAACTTTCATCCACTAATGCATATCGATTTGATTCTTTACGTGCTTGATGTATCGCGCTTTTAGCGGCGGTTAATGCAACGTTAATCACACTGCGTGTATTAAAAAAGAATCGAGGGATAGCATACACTGCGGTAATGGCTAACGATACGATTTTAATCGTGCCAGATACAGCGGTATTGGTCGTGGCGACATGATTAAAGAAATTTGAAAAGCGCACAAAAAGTGTGGTTAATGAATTAAAATTAGCGCCGGCCATTAAGATCGTAATCACCAAACCCACCGCAAACGGAATAATAGCGATAGCGGTTTTTAAAACAACTTTTGCGATATGAAGAATTTTTTCTTTTGATGAGAGCGATGTCCAGTTTTTATCTGTGAAAAACTCGATGAATTTTTGTTTGTATTCAGCCGAACTTTTCATGATGTTTTTAATGTTCATTAATAACATGGCGGTATAAACAGGAATGGCTATCGCGAAGAAGACAAAACCGACCGCTAGTGTCGCAGTACTCATTCCACCTAGTAATGCACTGATACCCATGATGTTTAGACTGGCGGTTGCAAACGCCGAAACCACACAGACCGCGATGGTGGCGATAAAAATGCCTTTCTTTAATCTAGACCAATGTTTAACGTCGTGGAACAAACCTTTCAAAAATAAATCTTTTAAAAATTTGATGATCGGTGTTCGGAAGGTGCCAATATTGGCCAGAACACCAATAATACCTATACTTAATAATACGGGGATCAGCGGCCATGCAAAAAATGCGGCTACAAACAACGCGGTCATAGCGCCTGAGCCGAGTGCGACGATAACGGCTAGAAATAAACCTAAATATTTAAAAAATGTTTTTATGTTGCGACGCTTTTTCTTTTTGTCATCAATTTCGTGATTGTTTTCAAATTCAGTATTCAGTGTATAAGTGACTTTGTGATCTTCGTCTGTGTTTTTTGTAATACGTTTAGTTTGATGTGTGGCTTCAGCTAAGTGATGAATGGATTTTTTGAGCTTTTTAAGTAACGCGATCTTTGTTGCTTCATTAAAATCAACAAGCACACCATCTTTGTAGATTTTATGGGTGTTATTAATTTTATCCCAGATTAAATAAAGTTTATTGAGAAGTTCAATGAGTTGCGCATTTTTGTCATTATCGTTTTTTATTGTATTAGCGTTTGTTATCCATTGATCATAAATTGATTTGAAATCACTATAAAAACCTAAGCGACGAATTAATACGAGTGCACTGAATAAATCTTTATTGTGTTCTTGACCCGCAACAAGATATTTTTTCGTTGAAAATAAAAGTCGACGATTTTGTTTGTAGAGAAGGCCACCTTGATGCCATTTTTTTGATGATAATAAGCGGATTGTGTTTTTGAAGATCGTGTGCTGCACATTGATTCGTTTTGAATCATTCTCATCGAAAGCGATAACCTCTGAATGTTTAAGGGGCGGCGCAACTGAATAATTTCCGATAGACGTTGTTAGGTTATTGCTAACAGTATCCGCTGATATTGCGTCTGTAAGCGTGGGCAATGTCATGCCATTAAGCTCAAATCGCTTCTGAACATTTTTCTCAAACGCCTTATCGCTAATCGACTTTCCGTGATTCCAAGCTAAATCAGTACGTCGTTCTAAAATTAAATAGAGCGTATGTTTAACTAAATCTTTTTGATACTGATTACCAGCCTGTTTATCATCTAAATAAAGCTTGTAGAAGTAAACAGCTAGTGCTTGGATATGGTGAATGTCGTTTTTTGTCTTAAGTGTTTTTAGAAAGCTGTTTGTTTTAGAAATTAATGATTCTTTTATTTTGGAAGATTCTAAGGATAATGCATGCCTATCCAGCGCCGCAACTTGCGTGGCGGCTGAATTGATGAAATATTGAATACTATTTTCTTTTAAAGACATAACAATCTGATTTACAACTCTATTAATAACGTTACCCATTGTCTCATGCTATTATTAAGGAACTATTAAGTGATCACGATATAAGTAAAATTAATATATTGCATAAGTGTTGAGTATCGATGGTTTAAAATAAATTCTTCCAGGTTCGAATAATCGCCAGAACTTCTTCAGGCGTTTCAATTGGCAATCCATGTTTAGTTTCGACAATTTTTTTGAATTTAGGATCATCTACGCGTAAAAAAGGATTTGTTTCAAGTTCCTCAGCCATAGTACCTGGTACACTTGGCTTATTATAACGACGTAGTTCTTCTACTGCCTGAAAACGTTTTAATAAAGGGGTGCTCTCCGGCTCGAGTGAGCGTGCAAAGCGTAAATTCGTTAAGGTATATTCATGTCCACAATACACCAAGGTCTCACCGGGTAAATTCGCCAACTTTTTAAGAGACGCATACATCTGACCCACCGTTCCTTCAAAAATACGCCCGCACCCGGCAATAAATAAAGTATCTCCGACAAATACGATATCTTCACCGTAATAAGCGATGTGACCTAGTGTGTGTCCTGGAATTTCTAAAACAGAAAATTTTGCGCCGACTCTTTTTAAATTCACGACATCGCCGTCATGGAGAGGCTCAGTGATTTGTGGGATTTTTTCATTTTCAGGCCCATACACCGGAACGGGGTAGGCTTCTAATAATTTATCAAGCCCGTTGGTATGATCCCAATGATGATGCGTAATTAAGATAGCTGATAAGAATAAACCGTGATCCACCAAAAATTTAAAAACGGGCTGGGCTTCTCCCGGATCGACCACTACGGCTTGTTTATTTCTGTGATTCACAAGCGCCCAAATATAGTTGTCCGTTAACGCAGAGATGGGCATCACTTCAAAGGTCATGGTCTTTCCTTGTTTTTTTCGTTATTCTTTATGCTTATCGACACGGATGATGAAGACTTTACCTTTTGGACAAGCAACGTATCTATTGTGAACAGTTAGACGCCTGGTACCAGCGACCGATTGGTCAGGCGCTGTGTCGTCAACTTGATCCTATTTTAGAATCGTATTTATCACAATCATTTGGCTATAATTTATTACAAATAGGTTTGCCGCATCAGGTTGAGTGGCTAAAAAACTCGCCGATTTCGCATCATTATATATTAGCACCGAGTGAATTTGGTGATCGCGTGAATATTGTCAGTGAAATTGATTTGCTGCCGTTTGATTCTGAGAGTATTGATTGTGTGATATTGCCACATACCCTGGAGATTGTGGATGATCCCGCCCGTTTTTTCGCTGAAATTGACCGAGTCTTGGTGCCTGAAGGGCATGTGATTATGATTGGTATTAACCCTTATAGTGCGTGGGGGCTTAGGCGATATTTGCCATCAGGAGCACGTCTTGCTCCGTGGAATGGAAACTTACAGAGTCTATATCAACTGCAACGTTTGCTGACTCAGACAAGTTATAAAATTGAATCTATTCATCATTGTTTTTATGCGCTTCCGATTGATGATGTTGGAATTCAACATCGGATGCGTGTTATGGAATCTATTGGTCGGATGGTTATGTCTTTTCCCGCGGGTGTTTATGTGATTCGAGCGCAAAAACAAGTATCAAAGATGACACCGATCAAACCCATTTGGCATTTTCGTAATTATGTAATTGGTAAGCAGGTGGTCACGGCTAATGGATCTT
>DAOUQR010000010.1 GCA_030625525.1 Pseudomonadota bacterium
TACCAATAATTTGCACTTCATCAATAAAAAGGACTGCTTTTTTCTTTTTATTTTGCAGCAGTACTTCCAGGGCGGAAAGTATTTCAAATAAATTGGTTGCAGGATCGGACCGAGTACCAGCGCTGAATGTCAATTGCAAGCCAGTCATACCCACTGATAATTTTGAGCTAATACTATAAAAATAGTTAGCAATAACTTCAAGCTTCATTACCGTTGAAGACTTAATAGATTTGATAATTGAATTGACACCCACGACAATTCTCTCTTGAACTCGAAACTCATCTGCGGCGACAAACAGATCCGCTTCACCAGCTGGCATATGAAGTTCCGAAATAACTTGCTTTACTAAACTTGATTTTCCATACCTTCTTGGAGAGACTAAAAGTGTATGTCGGCCTGACTTGATATTTCGTGCAAGTTTTTTTCTTTCATCATGTCGGTTACAGAATGCTTCATCAGAAGCAATGCCGCTAGGGAATAGGTGAGTATATTCAACTTGCATAGCAGTATCCCTTAATTTATATGGGGCTTTATCAAATCCGCAATGTTTCGTTCCGGTCATTACCGGAACGCAGACTATCGGGTTGCTATGCGTTCGTCAATAAGTAATAGTTACGATCGAGGAGTTTTCAGACTCTAGACGATTAATGTGAGACGTTCACGCAGATTTAGGTCTAACTTATCTCATTTGAAACAATATTAAATGAACCTTCAATTAATAAGCCCTCATTGTTGTTCTCTTGAGAATGACCGTCCATTACAGAGAATAACAATGAATAAGCAACACGCCATGTTTCACCGTTTGTTAGCTTAAGCTTTGCGCACTTTGGATTCAATTTAATGATCGCACCATAAAGATCAATCCCTAGTTTAGAGTGGAAACCAACATGATCACCAATGCTTAAACTTGTTCTGTCTAATTGCTTAGACGGGTTGCGCGATCTTACTGATGTATCGACTCCTTCCAAGTTAATCATGTGAAAAGGAATATTCCAACGTTCTCCACTAAGTTTGTTTTGCACTAACACTCTTGAGCGTTTTGCGTTTATCACCACAGCATCGATGAGTTTATTTAGCTCTTGATCAAAATAGCTAATTTCCATGCCCGAAGAAAGATTTCGTTTGACGCCAATTAGTTTATCAGGGTCTTCGATCATTTGGTTAATAGCACATTTTATGCGAAACAAATCAAACAGTGATGCATCGTTAAGATCCTCAAGGTATTTTGTATAATTCATTTTTTAAACCTTTTTGCTTTAAAACTCATACCAATCATCCAAAACTCGCCTTGCCTCTTCTACTCCCAGTTTCGACTCTGCTGAAAACACCTGGCTTGTCACATGTGGACCAAACTTTTTGATCTGTTTTTTATACCTTTGCCAAGCATCTAGTGCTGGGCCTCGCTTTAATTTGTCAGCTTTAGTCAACAATACATGTATCAGTAAATCGGCGGTTGCTGCCCAGTGCATCATCTGCTCGTCTAATGCTTGTAATGGGTGGCGGATATCCACAACCAAAAACAATCCGCGTAGGCATGTTCGCGAGGCTAAGTACTTCGCCAGCACTTCTTGCCAATGACGCTTGGTGGTATGAGACACTTTGGCATAACCATATCCAGGTAAATCCACTAAACGACGATCGTCATCAATCGTAAACAAGTTGATCATCTGCGTGCGCCCGGGAGTTTTACTCGTACGAGCTAGGCGTTTATTTTGCGTGATCGCGTTTAGCGCACTGGACTTTCCTGCATTCGATCGACCCGCGAATGCGACTTCAATCCCAATATCTTCAGGCAATTGCGGCAAATGATTGACGCTGGTAAGAAACTCGGCGCGTTGGTAGAGATTTTTCACGGTGCTTACTTATGAATTTGTAAAAAAAAGGCCGCTAAGTGTACCACTATTCATGAGAAAATGGTTAAATACGCGACTTGCTTGAATAATATAGCGAAGGATGTTTTCACATGGGCATGACGTCAAAGCGATTACTCGTGACCATATTATTAGTGGCCTCTTGTATCGCAACAAGTTTTGCTGGCGGTGATATTCAGCGGGGTAAGGAAAAATCAGCGACCTGCGTGGCCTGTCATGGTTCGGATGGTAATAGCGTTAATCCAGCCTGGCCTAAAATTGCCGGACAAAATCAGCGCTATCTGCTACAACAACTCAAGCTATTTAAAAAAGGTGAGAAAGGCGGTCGCAACAATGCTGTGATGTATCCCATCGTTGAGGCATTGTCAGAGCAAGATATGCAAGATTTAGCTGCCTATTACGCTAGCCAAACAGTGACGTTAGGAGTGGCTAAAGCTAAAGGTCTTAACCGCGGGCAGCAGCTTTATCGCGGGGGTGATTTAGACAAACATATCACCGGATGTATCGCTTGCCACGGTCCAAAAGGGTTGGGGAATAACGAAGCGCTATTTCCAGCATTACGCGCACAGCATGCTGACTATGTGATTGCACAGTTGAATGCTTATAAAAAAGGTACGCGTCAAAGCGTTGAGAACAACATCATGCAGAGTATCGCTAAGCGGATGGATGAGAATGATATGGCAGCGGTTGCCAACTATATACAAGGTTTAAATTAATCAGGGGAATGTTATGAAACTTTCAAAAATTTTATTTACAATCGTATTCGTTATTAGCGCAACTTGCGTATTCGCAAAAGGGAGCTTCCAAGAAGGAACGGATTTTCAAGTTATTTCAGCGACAGCAGCGACAGCCAATAAAACGGACACGAAAAAAATATTGGTGCAAGAATTTTTTAGTTATGGCTGCCCATGGTGCTTCAAGTTAGAGCCCAAACTGGATAATTGGCTTAAAACCAAACCAAAAAATGTGAAATTCGAACGTGTACCCGTGGTATTTGAAGCCGGTTGGGACAATTATGCGAAAGCATTTTATTTATTACAATCCATTGGCAAGCTTGATAAAATGACGTCAAAGTTATTCGACGCCGTTCAAAATCAGGAACTTGATTTAGCGAAAACACAAAAAATGACAGATTTTTTAGTGAAACAAGGACTTGATAAAGCCACCGTTGAAAGCGCATTGACCTCATCGCCAAGTATCGATGCACAAGTGAGAATCGGTGTGCGTGAAATGATGCAATACCAAGTCAATGGCGTACCTTGTTTTGTCGTTGCCGGAAAATACCGTACCGACTTGCGTATGGCCAAAGGTGATAACCAGCGCCTACTCGCCATTGTTAACTTCTTAATTAAAAAAGCACAAAAAAACGTATGACAACTGATTTACTCTCTGAACTGAATCCAGAACAACAGCAAGCTGTAAGCGCACCGGAAAAGCACTTATTAATATTAGCTGGTGCTGGAAGTGGTAAAACTCGCGTATTAGTCCACCGTATTGCTTGGTTGATTGAGCAAGAGCGTATATCGCCTTATGGTGTTTTAGCCGTAACGTTTACGAATAAAGCGGCACATGAGATGCGTCATCGGGTTGAAGCTATGCTAGGAATGCCGACACAAGGTATGTGGATCGGTACATTCCATGGAATTGCCCATCGAATTTTACGCACCCATTGGCAAGAAGCTGGCCTAGTACAAAACTTTCAAATCCTTGATTCGGATGATCAATTGCGCGTGATCAAACGCGTGATGCGCGAATTACATGTGGATGAAAAAGAATTAGCACCACGCTTAGCGCAATGGTTTATCAATCAAAATAAAGATGAAGGCGTGCGGTCCCAGCATTGTGATGACAAAGGTCAGTCAGAACATCAATGGCTTCGCAAAATATATGAAGAATACGAAATCGCGTGCCAAACCGGCGGCATGATTGATTTTGCAGAAATGCTGTTGCGTGTGCATGAATTATTGCGTGATCAACCACAAGTGTTGCAGCATTTCCAGCAACGTTTTCAATTTATATTAGTTGATGAGTTTCAAGACACGAATACCATTCAATATGCTTGGCTCAAACAATTAGCCAGTGATAACGCAACGGTGATGATTGTCGGTGACGATGACCAATCTATTTATGGTTGGCGCGGCGCTAAGATTGAAAATATTCATCGCTTTAGCAAAGATTTTCCGGATACACGCGTGATTCGCTTAGAGCAGAATTACCGATCGACGTCGACTATTCTGGAAGCGGCGAATGCCGTGATTCAAAATAATGATTCGCGTATGGGAAAAGAACTTTGGACTGAAAGCGAAAAAGGCGATCCTATTTCCGTTTATCGTGCCTTTAACGAAATGGATGAAGCACGATTCATCGTTGATCAAATTGATTCACACCATCGTCTCGGTACTAATTATCGTGAGCAGGCGATTTTATATCGTTCAAACGCACAATCGCGAGTTTTCGAGGAAGCCTTATTACGTGCGCGAATTCCGTACCGTGTTTATGGCGGCATGCGCTTTTACGAGCGTGCTGAAATAAAAGACGCGATGGGTTACTTACGCTTAATCTCAAGTCGTGATGATGATAGTGCCTTTGAACGGGTTGTAAATAATCCGCCGCGCGGCATCGGTGAAAAAACGATTAGTGAAATAAGATCACATGCGCGAGGACAACGCATTCCGTTATGGAAAGCGGCACAAGCTTTGGTGAGCGATAAAGTGTTAACAATGCGAGCGAATAATGCATTGGTTGAGTTTTTAACTTTAATTGATAACATGGCGGAGCACACTAATACTTTAGAATTACATGAGCAAATGGATCATGTTATTCATCAATCGGGTTTGTGGAAATACATCAGTAAAACACGATCAGAAAAATCCAAATCGCGTTTAGAAAATTTAGAAGAATTAGTCACCGCTGCAAAAACATTTGTGCCGGGTGATCAATTAAGTGAATTGCCAAAACTATCAGCATTCTTAAGTCACGCAGCATTAGAAGCAGGAGAAGGGCAAGCGAATCAATCGGAAGATGGCGTGCAATTAATGACATTGCATTCAGCCAAAGGTTTGGAGTTTCCCGTTGTCTATCTCGGTGGCGTTGAAGAAGGTTTATTCCCAAGTTTGCGATCCATTGATTCACCTGAAGGTTTAGAAGAAGAACGTCGTTTGTGTTACGTCGGTATGACGCGCGCGATGCAAAAGCTTTACATGTGTCATGCAGAAGTTCGACGTATTCATGGTCGTGAACAATACCATCGTGCCTCACGTTTTATTAAAGAAATCCCGAAAGAATTGGTGGCCGCTGTTCGTTTGCAAACAAAAGTGATGCGTCCACAACAATCTTCTTCGAGAGCAACGCAACTCAGTACCGGCATCAACATACCCGACACTCCCTTTAAGTTAGGCCAGCGTGTGACACATAAAAAATATGGTGAAGGGGTCATTCTTAATTTTCAAGGACACGGAGAACATGGTTCCGTGTTAATCAATTTCAATAGCTGTGGTGAGAAGCTCATGAATTTGGCTTATGCCAAGTTAGAGGCCTGTGTTTAAAAATTAATTTTGGAGAACTGTTATGAAAATTTTAGTCCGTGCAATTTGCTTAATGTTAAGCTTAACACTTGCTGTTTCTGTAAGTGCAAAAGAGAAATCTGTTTTTAACTTGCAACAACAACAAGCCATCGAAAAAATCATTCAAAACTATATTATTAAAAATCCTGAAGTGTTACAAAAAGCTAGCGAAGCGCTCGCCATTAAACAGCGCGAAGATATGATGTCAAAAGCAAAAGCGGCAATCCAAGCAAATAAAACACAATTATTTTCAGAACAAAATCCAACGGTTGGGAATAAAGATGGAAACATTGTTGTGGTTGAGTTTTTTGATTATCAATGTGGGCATTGTAAAAAAATGCGTAACGTGATTGAAAAGCTAATCCATGCAGATAAAAACGTTAAAGTGATTTTTAAAGAATTTCCGATTTTTGGTGCGAACTCCATGTATGCCACACGTGCGGCACTTGCTAGCCAAGCGCAAGGAAAATATTTAGTTTTTCACGATGCACTATTAGGTCAACAAACACCGTTAACAAAAGATAAAGTATTAGCCGCGGCTAAATCTGTGGGACTTAATGTTCAAAAACTTGAAAAAGCGATGAAAGATAAAAAATGGGATGCTGAAATTAAAGCTAATTTTGAATTAGCATCTAAGCTTGGTATTAATTACACGCCTGCTGTTATCATTGCAAATAATAAAAACATGAAAGGCTCTGCTAAAAGTAATGGTAAATTCCCAGCCTTGTTAATTCCAGGTGAGGTAAATCTCGCTAATTTAAAATCTGCTATTGAAACAATTCAAAGGTGAACCCATTGATTGACACATTTCAAGATTTAATTCTAACGCTACAAAATTTTTGGGCGAAACAAGGCTGCGTTTTAATGCAGCCTTTGGATATGGAAGTGGGCGCGGGGACCTTTCATCCCTCCACGTTTTTAAGAGCAATAGGTCCTGAGCCTTGGAGCTCAGCATACGTTCAACCATGTCGCCGACCTACCGATGGTCGTTATGGTGAAAACCCTAATCGCTTGCAGCATTACTATCAATTTCAAGTTGTGATGAAACCCTCACCTGAAAATTTTCAAGAATTGTATTTAGAGTCACTGGCCGCGATCGGTGTTGACTCGTCTATTCATGATATTCGTTTTGTTGAAGACAACTGGGAATCACCCACCTTGGGTGCGTGGGGACTTGGTTGGGAAGTTTGGCAAAATGGGATGGAGATCACTCAGTTTACTTATTTTCAACAAGCCGGAGGCTTACCGTGTCGACCAGTTCTGGGCGAAATTACCTATGGTTTAGAACGCATTGCAATGTCGTTATTTGGTGTTGATAGTGTGTATGACATTCCGTGGGCTAAAGTTGGCGATAAAGTTGTAACGTACGGTGATGTTTATCATCAAAACGAAGTGGAAATGTCGACGTATAATTTTGAACATGCGGACACCGAACACTTATTCGGTCAATTTGATTTTTACGAAAAAGAAGCTGAACGTTTACTCGAATTAAAATTACCGTTGCCCAGCTATGAAATGGTAATGAAAGCCTCGCACTCTTTTAATTTATTAGATGCGCGGCATGCTATTTCTGTGACGGAACGGCAGCGTTTTATTTTACGTGTGCGTGCATTAGCACGAGCAACGGCGCAAGCTTATTATGACACGCGTGAATCCATTGGTTTTCCTTTGTTAGAGACAAGTAATGACTGACACAAACGATTTTTTATTTGAACTAGGTACGGAAGAGTTACCACCCAAATCTTTAAAAAAATTAAGTGAAGCCTTGGGTGAGGGGATAAAAGCCGGCTTGGAAAAAGCAGCGTTAAATCATTCTGAACTGAAATTATTCGCAAGCCCGAGACGTTTGGCTGTTGTGATCACAGATTTACAAAACCAGCAGGCGGATCAACATGTCGAAAAACGCGGGCCGGCACTAAAAGCAGCATTTGATGTCGATGGAAATCCAACGAAAGCCTGTGAAGGTTTCGCGCGTTCAAACAATGTGTCTGTTGAGCAACTCGATAAACTCGAAACTGAAAAAGGCACCTGGATGGTGTATCGTTTTCACAAAACCGGTCAGTCAGCACAAGCGTTAATGCCAACAATCTGTCAGCAAGCATTAAAAAATCTTCCCATACCAAAACCTATGCGTTGGGGAAATTTTGATTATGAATTTATTCGCCCAGTTCGATGGTGCATCATGATGTTAGGTACTGACGTTGTTCCCATTGAAATATTAGGAAAATCGAGCAGCAATATTACTTATGGTCATCGTGTTCATGCAAGTGATGCGATTACGATTAAAGCACCGAGAGACTATGAAAGTACTCTGGAAACACAAGCTTATGTGATTGCCGATTTTTCGAAACGAAAAAATATAATTAAAGAGCAAATAATAAAGCAAGCTGAACTTCAAAATGCGACGGCAATAATAGATGAAGCTTTGCTTTCTGAAGTTACGGGGATCGTTGAATGGCCCCGGGCATTAACGGCAAGTTTCGATGATGATTTTTTAAGAGTGCCAGCGGAAGCTTTAATTGCAGCGATGCAAGATCATCAAAAAAGTTTTGCTTTGAAAGATGTTAATGGAAAGCTGCTTTCGCGTTTTATTTTTGTGAGCAATATAGAAAGTAAAAATCAAGCGGAAGTGATCCAAGGTAACGAACGTGTAATGCGCGCTCGACTAGCCGATGCAGCTTTCTTTTTTGACGCCGATTGCAAACGCAGTTTAGAAAGTCATATCCCAAAATTAAAAAATGTAACCTATCAGAAAAAATTAGGATCGCTTTACGATAAGTCTGTTCGCGTTGCTAATTTAGCACACCACATTGCCGGCTTTATTTCAGCACCTGCGAATCAAGCTGAGCGCGCAGGTATGTTATCCAAATGTGATTTGGTCACCGACATGGTGTTTGAATTCCCAGAGCTTCAAGGCACGATGGGTTATTACTATGCGTTAAATGATAACGAACCTGAAGCCATTGCGATTGCATTAAAAGAGGCTTACCTACCTCGTTTTTCAGGTGATGAATGTCCAGAAACATCTTTAGGTTGCGCCCTAGCGTTAGCCGAACGCATTGATACATTAATTGGTATTTTTGGTATTAACCAACAACCTACCGGAGTTAAAGATCCATTTAAATGTCGTCGCCAAGCCTTAGGTATCGTGCGTATTGTTATAGAAAAAAAATTGGATCTCGATTTATTACAAGCCTTAAAGCACAGTGTTGAAACCTATGGCGATCTACTGATTAACAAAGACGTTATTGAACAAGTGCATGCATTTATTGTTGAGCGGATGCGAAGTTGGTATCTGGATCGCGGTGTTTCACACGATTCAGTGGCGGCTGTATTAGAACGCCAATCAAATCAACTTTATGATTTTGAACAACGTGTCATCGCCGTTGAAGAATTTAGAAAATTGGTGGATGCAGAAAGTTTAGCTGCCGCAAACAAACGAGTAAGCCGCATCTTAATAAAAGAGGGCAATGCCGATCTAACGAACGGCGTTGATTCTAATTTACTTCAAGAAGCTGCTGAGCAACAATTGGCGCAACTTATTCAAGAAAAGCAATTAGTCGTTTCACCCTTATATGCTATGGCGAATTATTCACAAGCCTTAACTGAGCTAGCGGATCTGCGACCCGCCGTTGATAGTTTTTTTGATGAAGTTATGGTGAATGTGGATGATGAAAAAATTCGTCATAATCGATTGGCGTTATTAGCAAAACTTCGCGGTTTGTTTTTGGAAGTTGCTGACATTTCGTTATTACAGAAATGAAACATTATTGGCTATTCCTGCGGGAAATGATAATGCAGCCTTCAAAAATTGGCGCAATTGCACCGAGCTCGAAGCAACTCGCTCGTAAAATGGTTCTCCCAATTGATATTAACCGTGCCGGTTTGATCGCTGAATTAGGGCCAGGGACCGGAGTCGTTACCAAGGCTTTACTGGAAAAAGGTGCGCCGGAAAAAAACATCATTATTATTGAGCACTCAAAGAAGCTTGCACGACATTTAAAGATAAAATATCCGAATTTAAATGTCATTGAAGGTGACGCACTGCACCTAACAAAATATTTTTCAAAAACTGATCAACCTATTCGTTATATCGTTTCAAGCTTGCCATTAAGAAATTTAAGCGAAAAAGCGGTCGCTCGAATCAATAAGCAAATGTTAGATGTATTAAGTGACGATGGTCTACTAATTCAATACACCTATAGCTGGTGGAGTAATCAATATCCACCTATTTTAGCGCCTTTCGAAAAAATCCAATCTTATTATGTTTGGTGGAATTTGCCGCCCGCGCGTGTTGATGTTTTTAAAAAAATAAAAGTGCAATAAGCGGTGAGTGTTAACGTGGATCGATACTCACTTTGTCACACCGAATCAGGCTTAACTTTATTTGATAAAACCAATGAGTTCAAACCGCTCATCATCGATTTCACACAAGGTGAATCACAATACCGCCACCAACGCGCTCAACATGAAATGCTCGCCAAAGCCTGTGGTTTTACTAAAAAACCAAGCAGTGTGATCGATGCAACAACCGGACTTGGCCGTGATAGCTTTATTTTTGAGAGTTTAGGTTGTGAAGTAACCTCGATAGAGCGAAACGACATTTTATATCAATTACTCAGTGATGCGATTGAAAGATTGCGTCAAGACCGCGGCTTAGAAATTTCATGGCAATTAATCCATGCCGATGCCATTGAAACAATCCAGTCTCTTTCAGCAGATAACACACCCGATGTCATCTATCTTGACCCCATGCACCCTGAACGTAAAAAATCCGCATTAGTTAAAAAAGAAATGCGCATACTCAGAGACATTGTCGGTCCAGATTTAGATGCAAAACAATTGTTTGATGCCGCACTCAGCAAAGCTAAAAAGCGAGTCGTGATTAAACTACCGTTGCGCGCAGATTTTATCAACGATCAAAAGCCAAATATCCAATTTAAAGGACGCTCAACCCGATTTGATGTTTATACGAAATAACCCGGCCTACTTAACCGTCAATTTAGAATGGTGTATCAACCAATAAATAGCTGCAATACACACACCGCCCACCAGGGTAGCAAATGCCCAACTTAAGCCAGAGACTAATAATGGTCTTTGATTGAGCTTCGAAAGATTACCCGCATCTTTGGCAACAGCACTGGCAAAGATAAAGTGCAAAACAGCATTAACAACCAAAAAGATGATTTCAATATTTGCAACCTGTTCCGTGAGTTTTTGAAATAGTTCATAGATCATGACGAGTTAGCCCTTAATTTTTACGCAAACCTATCATGAGAGCGTTCGATTGTGAATAGTGGTCATGAATATGGATCAAACCAACAAGTTAATGTATGTTTATGGTCTTAATTTTTACCTCTAAAGTGAAGGCCATGGAAGCAGACGTGTTAGCCACAATCCCCGATCATGATTTTTGGCAGTTTTCACTCACACTGTATGATGAGCCTGCTGTCCAAGAAATTTGTTTGCTTTTTCAAGAGCGTTGGCATGCGAATGTGAATTTGATCCTATTTTGCTGTTGGTTCGCCCAAACGGGTCGTGGCTCGTTAGATCTTCGGGATTTTAAGAAAATGATTGCTTACTTGGATCCTTGGCACCTGAATATCACGGAGCAAATACGTCAATTTCGCCAGAGCTTGAAAAAAGGGGCTGGAGGTAATTGGGTCTCGGTTCGAAAATTTGCACTGGATCAAGAGCTTCATGCGGAAAAAATCGAGCAGTCTATCTTAATACAACTGATAGTTCGTCCTGAGAAGCCTGATACACCCGTATTGAAAAAAACCAAAGACGCTATTAGTAATTTGAATGCGTATTATAAGATTAAACAGATTAAATTGACGGAAGAAGTACAAATGGCAATGATAGATTTGTTGAGTTACGTTTTTCCGATGATGGGTAGGCAAGGTCTCGCTGATTTATGTAAACCTATTTCTTTAGAAACACCACAGGAACAAGAATGACAATAGAAACTTCGGTACCCCATCTGACGAC
>DAOUQR010000052.1 GCA_030625525.1 Pseudomonadota bacterium
CGTTGTATATTTTCGATTAATCCGAATCTTAAAAATTCATCGCCGGCCTCACCAAAACCAATACCCGGTGACGCGGCAACTTTCGCTTCTTGCAATAACATTTTTGTAAATTCGAGTGATCCGAGATGACGATAAGCTTCGGGTATTTTAGCCCAGACAAACATCGTCGCTTTGGGGACTTCAACAGGCCAATCCAATTGAGCTAAGCCCTCACATAAGACATCACGGCGCTCTTGATAGCGTCCGCATATTTCAGCCACACAATCTTGTGGACCTTCGAGCGCAGCAATCGCAGCCACTTGAATCGGTGTAAACATGCCGTAATCTAAATAGGATTTAATGCGTGCGAGTGCAGCAATCAATGTCGGATTACCACAAACAAACCCCACTCGCCAACCCGGCATATTATAAGTTTTGGAGAGTGAATAGGTTTCTACAGCAATGTCTTTGGCATGCGGTACTTGAAGAATGGATGGCGGTTGATAGCCATCAAAGGTAATTTCTGCATAAGCAATATCATGGATCACCCAAACTTGGTGGTGTTTAGCCAAATCAACGATTTGTTCAAAAAACTCCAGGCTGACACACTGTGTTGTTGGGTTTGCAGGAAAACTAATCACAATCGCTTTCGGTTTTGGCCACGTGTTTTCGAGATTTTTTTTAATATCCTCTAAAAACTGTTGCTCATCAATTAAAGGTACTTGCTTAATTGCCGCACCGGCGATCACAAACCCAAAATAATGCACGGGATAACAGGGATTCGGCACAATCACCGTATCCCCTGGCCCCGTCATCGCTAACGCTAAATGCGCCAAGCCTTCTTTCGAGCCAATCGTTACAATGGCTTCAGTTTCAGGATTTAAATCCACATTGAACTTACGTTCATACCATTGTGTGATCGCTAGACGTAATCGAGGGATCCCCCGAGAAGTCGAATAGCGGTGTGTATCCGGACGCTTTGCGGCTTCAATGAGCTTATCAACGATGTGTTCCGGTGTCGGCTGCTCTGGATTGCCCATACCGAAATCAATGATATCCTCGCCCCGCATACGCGCGGCCATTTTCATTTCATTGGTTATATTAAAAACATAAGGCGGGAGACGCTTAATCCGTTGAAATTCATCCATTTTTGCTCACCAATAAATGCTATAATTTATCGATTATAATCGAATTCGTTGTGAGTAAAAGACATTATGGAACTTTGTTTAGAAAATTCTGATGGCCACACCATTAAAGCCTATAATAATGGAATAATATCTATCGGAGATAATAATTTTGATAAAAGTCTAATTGTGTCCGTGAATCAAATCATTACTGAATGGCCACCGAATTGTTTTGATGAGTTAACACTTGAGCACTGTCAAACATTGCTGGATTTAAACCCCGAGTTAGTTTTGCTCGGTACCGGTGAAACGCAGCATTTCCCCCACCCTACTCTACTGGAATTATTTTTAGGCAATGGAATTGGCTTTGAATGCATGAATACCGCAGCGGCTTGCCGAACTTACAATGCATTGATCAGCGACCAACGCAATGTTGTCGCGGGCTTGATACTTACAACATGAATTCACCGAGACAGGCCGACCCTAATTTTTTATCGAGCTTCATAATTATATGCTCATCAAACTCGAGTGATAATTTTGCATTAACTGGCAAATACCAGAATCGCTTATCAGCAATGGATTGACATTTCACCGCATCTTTTTCTGTCATCAAAATGATGTCACTGTTTATTTTATTGAAATCACTGGCTTGGTAAGCATAATGATCCGGAAAAATAATGGGGTGGGATTTAATATTCGCAGCCGTTAAGGAATCGAAAAACCGTTGCGGATTACCGATGCCCGCTATGGCCGTCATTGATTTATTATGAAATTCATTGAGCGGCTTTCGCTCTTGAGTGAGCAGATTAATGCAATCATTGGCTTGCAGCGACATACCGTATTCGCCTTTTTTCGCAGCGCCATTGCAGACTTTAAAAAATATGGACTCCGCACGTTCTGCAGGTTCGCGCAGTGGTCCTGCTGGCAGGCAATAACCATTTCCAAAACGACGTTGGCCGTCTATCACTAAAATTTCTAAATCACGTGCCAGAGCATAATGCTGAAGACCATCATCACTAATAATAATATCGACCGGATAATGTTGGAGTAAAAAATCAATCCCACGTGATCGGACCGGATCAACGACCATTGGACTATTGGTTCGTCGTGTAATTAATACCGCTTCATCCCCTACTTCATGAGGTCGGCTCTGAGTCGTCACTAAACAGGGATGTTTTGTTTTTCCACCGTAACCGCGACTAATTATTCCCGGTGTATAACCATGCGACTGTAATAACAGGGCTAAATGAATCACTAGGGGTGTTTTACCACTGCCGCCAACGGTTAGATTACCCACAATAATAACGGGAACCGGAGCTTTGTAGATTTTTTTATTTGTTAAAGAATGTTTGCGCCTTTTCGTGACAATCTTTTTATAAAGATAGGTCGCGGGTAATAAAATTTTTGCATACGGGTTGGGCTCATACCATAAATAATTAGCGAGGCGAGATAACAGTGCCGACATTTATGCAACGTCCCGGTTGTCTTGCTGATTAAATTGCAGTTGGTATAAACGTGAATAATCACCGGCTTTGCTTAACAATGTTTTATGATCACCGGTTTCAACAATATGACCCTCATCTAAAACAACAATCTTATCAGCATGCTCAATCGTCGATAAACGATGTGCAATCACTAAGGTGGTGCGATCGCGCATGACTCGCGTCAGTGCTGATTGAATTAAACGCTCAGATTCCGTATCCAAGGCTGAAGTCGCTTCATCTAAAATAATAATCGGTGCATCTTTTATAATGGCACGAGCAATGGCAATTCGTTGACGTTGACCACCGGATAACAAAACGCCATTTTCACCGACGATTGTATTAAAACCTTTAGGTAAGTTTTCAATAAACTCAAATGCATTTGCTGCTTTTGCCGCATTTAAAATATCTTCCATCGTCACTTTATCGGACATACCATAAGCAATATTATTGGCGATCGTGTCGTTAAACAGAGTAATGTTCTGTGTCACGATTGCAATTTGACGACGCAAACTTTCCAACGTCAATTCATTGATCGGGGTGTCATCAATTAAAATTGAACCGTCAGTAATATCATAAAAACGCGGCAATAAACTCACAAACGTTGACTTCCCACTGCCGGAGCGACCCACAAAAGCAACCGTGGTATTCGGCTCAATATCGAGATTAATATTTTTTAAGACTGTTTTTTCTGGTGTGTATGCAAAATTCACGTTTTGGTAACTGATTTTTCCTGTCACACGTTTGCAATCAACACGCCCCTGATCGTGCTCAAGCGTTTCATCTAAAAAATCAAACACGCTTTTTGCACCAGCTAAACCGCGTTGAATCACACTGTTCACCGTGGTTAAATTTTTCATCGGCTTAATTAACTGCAACATCGCCGCTGTAATTGAGACAAAGCCACCAGCAGTCACAACAATAACCGTTGATAATTTGATTGCCATTAAAGCAATGGCAGACGTGCCTATAGCAATAACGATTTGCACACCCGAGACATTCAAGGCTTTAGTGATAGCTACTTTCATATCTTTGGAACGACTGTTTTCGATTGCCTGATCAAATTTATTTTGTTCATAACTTTGCCCGCCAAAGATTTTGACGACACGGTAGTTTTCAATATTTTCTTCAGCAATGGACGTCACATCACCCATAGCATTTTGTACTTGATGGCTCACACGTCGAATACGTTTATTAGTGACTTGTACAATCACACCAATAATCGGGATCGTAATTAAAAACAAGGCCGTTAAACGCCAATTAATCATAAACATCACGGTCAACAAACCAACCACTAAACAAAATGATTGCACAAACGTCGTTAAGGCATCCGCACTGACTTGAGAAATTTGTTCAACATCATAAAGCAGCCGTGATAACAATTGACCTGACGTCACGCGATCATAATACTTGGCTGGCAACACTAAAAACTGCGCAAAGACTTTTTGTCGAAAAACTTTCACCACACTTCGCGCCACCCAAGTCATGCAATAACCGGCTGTCGAATTAATAATGCCGCGCATCGAAATCCCGATTAAGACCAACAACGGTATCCACTGAACAAACGACAAATCTTTATCGATAAAACTTTTATTCAAAAAGGGTTTAATGGCGTAGGTAAACCCCGCATCAATACTCGAATAAAACATATTCGCAACCAAACCCATTAATAGCACGGGCCAAAAAGGTTTAACTGTTTGCCATACTCGTTTACTGAGTATCAGCGATGACGTCTGTGTTTGCATCAACAAGATTCCTTACATCATGTTTGGGCGACAAGAAACTATACGCGATTGGGACAATATATAAAGAGAAAAAACTGCCAACAGATAAACCACCGACAATCACCCAGCCAATGGCTTGGCGACTTTCAGCGCCAGCACCACTAGCAAAGGCTAATGGCAACGCACCTAATATCATCGCGGCACTGGTCATTAAAATCGGGCGCAGTCGCAAACTTGCAGCGGTTAATATAGCATCAATTTTTTCTAAACCCTGCTCTCTGAATTTGTTCGCAAACTCGGTGATCAAAATACCGTGCTTCGCTATCAATCCAATCAAGGTCACCATACCAATATTACTGTAGATGTTAATACTGCCGCCGCTAAAATAAATAGCAACCAAAGCACCTACAATACTCAACGGCACACTGAATAAAATAATAAAGGGATCCACAAAACTCTCAAATTGAGCGGCCAAGACTAAGAAAATAAATAATAGGGCCAAGCCAAAGACCATGCCTGATTTACCCACGGATTGTAGATAATCTTTAACACTACCGGTGAATCGATATTTCGCATTTTCAGGTAAATGTGTTGCAAAATAGCCTTGCAAATATTTCACAACGGTCGCCACATCATAATTCGGATTAAGTTCAGCACTTATTTTAGCTGAGAGCATTCGGTTGGTATGCGGAATTTGAGTCGGACCAACCTGAGTATTGGGTGAAACCAAACTGCTAAGAGGAATCATTTTTTGCTTGTCACTGCGAACATATAAATTTTGAAGCACGCTTAAATCACGGCGTTGTTTCGGTGGCAGTTGTAACATCACCGCGTAATTTTGACCTTGATAGGCGAAATTCATAGCACGTGTGCCGCCGATCATCGTGGCAATGGTATTCGCAATTTCAGGCAACGGGATATGTAGATCCGCAGCCAAATCACGATTAATACTTAATTGAATTTGATCGCTACTTTCATTCGTAACGCTGTTAATATTTTTTAATCCCGGATAACTGTGCAAGTCATGCGTAACGCGTTTCAATAGTGATTGCAATTCATCGTAATTTCCAGATGTCATTAGCTCAACATTAAACGCATGATTGCTACTATGGTGTCGAGACAAGGGTGCGGGTTGCACGGCAAACGCATTAACACCAGTAACTTGTCGCAGTTGTTTATTTAATTGATTAGAGATTTGTTTTTGCGATTGCTGACGCTCACCCCAAGGTTTTAAAGCCAAAACAGAAAAAGCAACGTTCGGCGTTGGATAACCCACCGCCATTAAATACGCTTGATGCCCCGGCATCTTCGAATAAATTTTTTCAATTTCTTTTGCATATTGATTGGTGTAATTAAAATTGGCATCCAACGGCGCTTGGATGATCCCCATCACCGAACCTTGATCTTCAGTCGGCGCTAATTGCTGAGGTAAGATACGATAAAGTCCCACTGCAAATACGCTAAGCAAGACAAATCCAATCACAAAGAAATGACGGCGACGAATCGCCCATTGCAAGCTTTGTTTATAGCGGTGAGTGAGTTTGCTTAAGAGCGTTTCTAAAAAACGAGAATAACGCGACGGATCCGTTTCTTTTAACCATCGACCACATAACATCGGTGATAAGGTTAAGGCGACAAATCCAGAAATGATCACAGCGAGAGATAAAGTGATCCCAAATTGCAAAAATAACTTACCGGTGAATCCACCGGCGAATCCCAGAGGTGCATACACTGCGGCTAAAGTTAAGGTCATCGCAATAATCGCAAAGACGATTTCTTGACTTCCTTTAAATGCAGCTTGAAGTGTGGACAACCCTTTTTGTTGATAGCGATGAATATTTTCTAAGACCACAATCGCATCATCCACTACTAAACCAATTGCTAACACTAGAGCCAGCAAGGTTAAAGTATTAATGCTGTAACCCAAGGCATGCATCGGCCAAAACACGGCGAGCAAACAAATCGGTACGGTTAGTATTGGAATGATCGCTGCGCGCACTTGACCAATAAATAAAAACACGACGAGTGCGACAAACAGAATCGCTTCAAATAAAGCTTGATACACATCGCCAATAGATTGCTTAATAAATTTAGCGCGCTCAAACACGACTTTGGCTTGCATGCCACTCGGCAATTGTTTTTGAAGTTGACTCAAGGCTTTGGTGACATTGGCTGCCACCGTCACCGGATTTGCCGTTGATTGTGGAATGATCCCTAAGCCCACGGCTGATTTTCCATCGATACGAAACGCACTGTTGACGGTCTCAGGGGCGATTTCAACTTTCGCAATATCAGATAGACGTGTAATAAAACCTTGATGTTCTTTGATGATCAAATGCTTAAAATCGTTAGCTTGTTTTAACTTAGCGCTAGTTATTAAAGTATATTGGCGATTTTTACTGTTTAACTGCCCGCTAGGAATGGTGATATTTTGTTGTTGCAATGCAGTTGTAATATCAGCAACCGTGACTTGTCTTGCCGCCATAGCCTTTGGCTGTAACCAAACGCGAATCGCATAATTACGTTGCCCAAAATAAAAGACTTCACCCACCCCATTAATTTGTTCGAAACGTGATAGCACATAACGGTTTAAATAATCGGTGATCCCCATCGATGATTTATTCGGATCACTAAAGCCTAATATAATCGCAGGTTGGATGGAGGCTCCCACTTTTTTGACAATAGGCGCATCAGCATCTTTTGGTAAATGGCGGCGTTCAGAAGCGACAACGTTTCGAATCTCATCTAACGCGTCAGTCATGTTGGCGCCGAGATTAAATTGCAAATGAATACGACTGCGCCCTAAAGAACTCGTCGATGTCATTTGAGCCACACCATTAATACTGGACAGCGCATTTTCTAATGGCGTGGTAATTTCAGTTTCAACTAATTTAGG
>DAOUQR010000238.1 GCA_030625525.1 Pseudomonadota bacterium
CTCACCCACAACAACATGGAACCTTCATGCGCACCCCAAACCGCACACCAACGATACCACCAAGGTAATTGTCGGGAGGAATTTTCTGCGACATACAAAACGGAAAAATCGTTGGTAATAAAAAAATACGTCAAACAAACATAACTGAATAGAATGAGTGACGTCATTAAATAAACATTAGCTCTCGCTAAGTTTTTGGGAACGAAGACTTGGATAACCGCCACAAAGAGTGCCAGCATTAAAGCGACATTGGCTATCTCAGGGAGTTGTAAACTCATAAAATGATTCATGCTGTTATCTCAATTTTTTTTCAATGCGGCTTTGACTTCTGGCGGCATGTAATTCGCGTCATGTTTTGCCAACACGGTATCGGCGATAAAAATACCCTTATTATTTAAGCGCCCTTCGGCAACAATCCCCTGCCCTTCGCGAAATAAATCCGGCAAGATCCCATTGAATTTTACCGTGGCGGTTTTTTTTAAATCGCTTAATACAAAGCTCACCAATAAGCCTTTTTTCGCGTACTTAACCGAGCCCTTTTCAACCATGCCACCCAAACGAAACGTTCGTCCATGGGGGGCTTCATGGCTCACTATTTGAGACGGCGTGTAAAACAAACTGATATTTTGTCGTAATGCATAGAGTGCCAGACCAATTGCAATAGCAACGCCGAGCATGGCAATGATGACACCCGTTAGCCGCTTGCGCCGAACTGGATTCATGCCGTTCGCTCCAGCCAATGTTTAATTTTACGTTTGGTTTGCTGCATACGACGGCGTGTTGACCAGGTATTTCCAATTAAAATACCGGCCGCCAAGAAATAAACCGGCCAGACATACTGCGCGTAGCCGCCCATCATCCAAAAATGTTGTAGGTGTGTTGTCAGCATTTATTCTCTCACTAAAGCGGTGACCCACTTCGATCGTTTTTCAACCCAAAGTAAATCCGTTCGTACACGCGCTAATAAACTTGTCACAAAAAACCCCATAAACGCGGCAATCATTGCGAGCAAAGGATAAAGCATGCTTGGCGCAATTTTAGGTTTCGCCAATAAACTTAAACTGGCTCCTTGATGTAACGTATTCCACCACTGAACCGAATAATGAATAATGGGGATATCGACAAAGCCGATCAAAACGACGATCGCCAAGGCTCTATTGGCTTGCACACGTGTACCTAAGGCGCGATTAAGTGCAATAACACCCAGATATAAAAAGAGTAAAAGCAGTTCAGACGTGAGTCTAGCGTCCCAAATCCAATAGGTTCCCCACATGGGTTTTCCCCACACTGAGCCACTGACCAAGGCTAACAAAGTGATCCACGCGCCCAGTGGCGCTGCATTTTTCAAGACTAAATCCGCTAACTTGATACGCCACACCAAACTTAACACGGCACAAAACGCCATAGTGGTATAAATAGATAAAGATAAAAATGCTGCGGGAACATGGAGATAAATAATTCTAAAGGCATCACCCTGTTGATAATCTGGCGGCGCTAAGACTAGGGCACCGAGCAATCCATAAGCAAATAATAGGCAAGTCACCACGGTTAACCAAGGCAAGCATCGCCCGCTTGTTCGATAAAACAATTGCGGTGAGGCTAATCGATAGAGTGTTCGCCAGATGACACCTTGCTTCATGAATTTACAGTCCAGTTAGTTATTTGCAACGCCAATGCGCAAGGCGGCGGCGGTCGCTAGTGGTGTTACGCTTAATGTAAATACTAGCAGTGCAGCCAATATCAGCAGTAATCCTGTCGCATTCATCCCCTGACCAACCAACACGACACTGCCTGCACCAAAAATCAGGATGGGAATATATAACGGTAACAGCAATAATGCCAATAATAATCCACCTTGGTTAAGGCCGAGAGTCAACGCCGAGATGATTCCACCGAGCAGGCTCAACACCGGCGTACCGAGCAATAGGCCAATGAATAAAGTCATGCTTTCGTTAAAATTCAGATGCAACAATAAGCACAACAAAGGACTGAGCACAATCAACGGGAATCCCGTAGAGAGCCAATGCACCGTTACTTTAGCTAAAACAGAGAGGCTCAACAAACCGGGTTGCAATAACATTTGCTCCAGACAACCGCTTTGAAAATCTTGATCAAAAAGTCGCGGCAGGCAGAGCAAACTAGCTAACAGCGCCGCAGTCCAGATAATACCTGGAGCAATCGTGTGCAAGAGAGTGCTATCACTGCTCACGCCCAACGGGAAAATGATCACGACAAGGCCGAAAAACAAAATCGGTTGCGAGAGATCCACCCAATTTCGCAAAGCGATCCGTATTTCTCGTAGAAACACACTGTTCATTGAGGATGACATCCAAAAAAAACGTGATCCTAATGAAAATTAGCCAGAGACTCAACTTAAAACAAGCGACTTAACATAGTTTATCCGCAAAAAAGTATCGAATGCTTCCGCTTATTCAGGTCAGCAGTTCTCTGCATGCGCGGCTGTGATTAGATGCTATATAGGACGAACAGCACTCACAATTTATACTCGCGAAACCCCATTAATTCAGCCGGTATTTGATGACTCGTCAGAACCACTAAACCTCCACTCTGACTATGCTCAAGTAAACTCGCTGAAAACCAAGCCTGCCCTTCTTTATCAAGAGCATTGAAGGGCTCGTCGAGGATCCACAAAGGTTTATTTTGTAGAAACAATCTGGCCAACGCGACACGCTTAGTTTGTCCGGCTGAGAGTTGTTTAACGGGGGTATTTTCATAGCCTGTCAATTCGATTTGAGATAAACAACTGGCTAGAGCTTTATCCGATAAAGCCTGCTGACAAAGCCATTCGAGATTTTCTTTAATTGATAATGTGCCATTTAAACCCGGCAGGTGGCCAATATAATGAAGTGATTCCAGGTAGGTTTGGCGATGTTTGAAAATTGAAGTCGCATTCCAAGTCACATCACCGTCAACTGGCTCCATTAAGCCCGTGATTATTTTCAATA
>DAOUQR010000285.1 GCA_030625525.1 Pseudomonadota bacterium
AGGCTTTTATATTTTGTATATAGCCATCTGTTCGAACCATATATTCTGCTTCGCCCATTTCTACAACGGAACCGCCGACTTCACTATTAGCATGTTGAATCGCACGTTTTACACGTTGCAGGCTTAAGCCATAGGCACGAATACGATTCGGTTCTAATACAACTTGATACTGCTTGACCATACCACCAACGGTTGCAACTTCTGCAACACCCGGCACAGTTTGTAGTTCATATTTTAAAACCCAGTTTTGTAGACTCGTGAGTTCGGCTAGATCATGCGCCCCCGTTTCGTCGACCAATGCATACTGATATATCCAACCAACCCCCGTCGCATCTGGGCCTAATGCCGGTTTCGCACCGGGAGGTAATCGACTGGCTACTTGATTGAGATATTCCAACACACGTGAGCGAGCCCAGTAAAGATCGGTGCCATCCTTAAAAATAATATACACATACGAATCACCGAAATAAGAATAAGCGCGAACGGTCACTGCACCCGGTACAGCCAACATCGCTGTAGCTAAAGGATAGGTAACTTGATCCTCTACAACTTGAGGGGCTTGTCCTGGAAAAGAAGTTTTAACAATCACCTGTACATCAGAGAGATCGGGTATGGCATCCACCGGCGTTTTGATTAAGGTGTAGATACCCGCAGCGATTAATAAAAACATCATCATCATTACTAAAAAGCGATTTTTAATCGACCACTCAATCACGCGTATAATCATAATACTATCCTATTGTGATGATGATTTCCGAGCGCGTATCACCTGTATTTTGGTAACACGGTAGGTATTATGGGGGGCTTTAATAATGACGAAATGTATGTGCTCACCTGCTTTCAAAGTGCTTAGAGCAACTGACTTATCAACATCAAGATCCATTATCATCGCAGGCATATTCAGCGCTGGGATTGCTTGGTGATCGAGAACAATCATTCGTTTGCTCAGATCGACTCGTTTTATTTTGCCCATCCCCACATATTCATGTTGCTCATCCATTGGGGGCGATATACGATCCAATCCCGCTTTAAGACTGGATTCGGAATCAATCAAAAATTGGGCGGATGTGACGACCACATCATGTTGGTTTAAACCTGAAAGGATTTGAAAATAATCACCAGATTCTATTCCAACCTTAACCGCTTGCGTTTTAAAACGCCCCTCACCTAAAGCTAGAATAACGCGATCACCTTCAGCAAAACGAATAAGTGCCGCACGCGGAATGGCTAAGGCATTTTTTTTAGTATCACTCAAAATTTTAATATTGGCATACATCTTTGGCTTCAAGGTCAAATCAGGATTAGGAAATGTTAAACGAACACGTAAGGTATGCGTGGTGGGATCAAGTTCAGGATAAACATAATCAAGGCGACCTTGCCATGTTTTACCCGGCAAATAAGTCAGTGTTGCAATAGCCGTCTGCCCTTCTTTGACCCAACTGGCTTGACGTTCAAAGACTTCTGCAATCATCCAAATATGCGATAAATCTTTTATCGTCATGAGATCGGTCGTTGGTTTGATGTATTTACCGGTTCTTATATTTAGTTTAGAGACAATGCCGTCTTCCGTTGCATAAATTTTTACGCGGTCTATTGCGCGTTTTGTCTGGCGAAGTTTATTAATTTCGGATTTTGCCATTCCCAGCGTTAAGAGTTTTTTTTCTCCCGCATTGATGAGTGATTTTCTTCGGCTTTTTAGCGCGAGAACAAACTCGTCCTGGGCATTATTGAGTGTCGGAGAATAGAGTTCCAACAGTAGCTGGCCTTTTTTAACCGGCTCGCCCGTCGTTTTTACATTAAGCACTTTGACCCAGCCATCTGTATACGCATGTATATGTTCGATCATGTTTTCGTCAGCGGTTACATAGCCAACTGTTGAAATAATTCGAGAAAGATCCATTTTTTTAACGGGCGTTGTTTTTACCCCTAAATTATTCACCACCGAGGGAGAGATCTTAATGACTGAATCATCGGAATTTTGATCATCTGCGTAGACAGGCACTAAGTCCATACCCATTGGCGATTTTCCAGGTTTATCACGTCGATAATGTGGATTCATGGGAGCAACCCAATAGCGTATAGTTTTTTGTTTTGGCCCAGTATTTCTTATGGATAACAGTATAAAGATACCTATGATAATAACGGCTAATAAAGCGAGCCAAGTCAAAAAGCGTTTCATTTTATTTACCTTCTAAATAAAGTAGATTAGCACGTGCTTTATACTGATTAACGCGAGCATTAAGACCGGCAATCTGTGTCGATAATTCGCGAATGTAAGCACGTGCGAGTGTTGGAAAATTCGTTTGTGCATTCTGATAAGCTATTAGTGTTGCTTGTGCGTATTGATTCGATTGAGGTATCAATTCTGTTTTGTAAAGA
>DAOUQR010000205.1 GCA_030625525.1 Pseudomonadota bacterium
GGCTACTGCTGTGCCCAGCATCGTCTCGCACGTGCTCCCGAGGGCGGCGTTTTACATCATCCGAAATACCCGTATGCCGTAACCAATGAACCGTAGCAGATCCTAAATCGCCGACTTCATCCTTTAGACCTTCATCAACCATGCGCTGTGCTGCCAAGTCAAAACAGGCTTGTACGATATTTCTGATTTGATTGGTACTGCTCATGCCGCCTTTGCCACGATCAGTTGGCACGAGCGGCGTTTGATCATCAGGTGAGGGCAAGGGCGAGAGTCCTAAATGCTTTCGCCAACGTTTTAACGCTACAAGCATTGCACTACTCACTGCGATTTGCCGTTCTTTGTTTCCTTTTCCCACGGTAGTAAACCACCAAAGGCCATCATGATCACGTTTAAAGTCATTCATTTTAGGTGACCAACGCTCAGTAACAACCATTTCAGAAACACGCAGATACATTAGGTACAGCGCTGATAATATAAATAGTGTTCGTTCATGGCGATCATTTTTTTTTGCCATCAGCTCTGCTGTTTCTATAACAAAAGACCACTGTAGATCGGATAAGCGACGAATTTTCTTTTGGCCTTGGGTTTTTCGAATAAATTTGCTTTTTTGGCGGATCTGCGTGATGGGATTGATTTCTGTATATTCGTCCTGAATGAGAAAATTATAAAACGTACTGAGCACTGCAAAAATTTCTCTGACGGCTTTTTCAGATAATATATAGTTATTTTTGCTGGGTTTTTCTCCTGCGCGCGCGGCCACTTTACTTACCGTGGCTACAAAAGGTCGCCAATCAGGATTGGGCTGTCTAACACCCTCTTTCAGAAGAAAGCGAGCAGGTTTGCTAAGACCAATCCAAGATTTTGGTGGTTTTTGACAAAACTTGAGATACAATTCAATTTCAGCACGACGTAAATCAAAAATCGATTTTTGGGCCTTTTGCCACGACCAATGCAGCAATCGTTCTACTTCACGGCGGTAAGCATTAAAGGTGGCATTGTTATCCTTATATGCGTACAAAAAGGCGTGTGCACCTAAGTAATCACTACTAAAGGATTGATAGTTTTTCAGGTGTTGGGGTAGGGTGGCATTGAACTCCAAATACTCAGCCATATCAAAAATAGGTAACAACATAAATTACCCCTCGTGATCACCGCTTTTCTTTGTACATAAGACAAGACCAATAGTAGGGTTGTCTGATTCTTGCTTAATTTCCATATCAAAATAATTAACATATAGCTGCATTTGACCAAGATCACCATGAGTTAGAGGATGTGTCTTTAAATCAATAATGGCATAGCATTTGAGAATAACATGGTAAAAAACTAAGTCAGCATAAAAATGGTCATTATCGAACGATAAGCGCTGTTGACGCCCAATAAAGGCAAAACCTTTACCTAATTCTAGCAAAAAACTTTGTAGATTTGTTATCAGCGCAGACTCTAATTTTGATTCAGACAGCTTGTGTGGTTCAGGGACACCAAGAAATTCTAAAACCAGCGGTTCTTTAATAGCGTCTTGAGGATTGTTAATTTCCTGACCCTTACATGCCAAGTGTAATACTTCGTCTTTGTCTTTTGCTTTTAAAAGCCTGTCATATAGAAAGGAATCTATTTGTCGTCTGAGTTCACGAACATTCCATTTGTTTTTACTCGCCTCTAGTTCATAAAATTGCCGTGCCGATTTCCGTTTGATACTCATCAGCTCAACATAGTGTGACCATGATAAGTTTGAAGTAAAAATGTTGCACTCCAATTCCGCCGACGCTGTCGGCGATTTTCCAGATATCTCAACATGTTGATAATTTAAGTAAAATTTTCTTGCTTTTGCGAGTGTTCGTATGCTAAATCCACGCTGATATTTTCCATTCAGCCTCTTTGAAAGCTGCTTTAAAACCGATTTCCCTGATCACAAATAGGCCTGGTGTGTAGGGTCTCATTTGGCCAGGTTTTTTTCTGAGTGATTTTCCTAATGAAATCAATGCAGTAGAGCTGCTGATGTCCTTTTTGTATTGTTTATTGAGGATACACCGTGTCGCCAGAACAAAAGATTTTTATCTAATTTATCGCTCGCTAGTATCTGTGCTGTTATCTCCAGTTTAGACTCAGATATACAATCATATAATTTTGATTTTTCAATATGCGATTTATGTTGATCATTTTTAATCGCCATAAGCAGATCGTGCAAGTCATATCGGATCTTCTCCAATTCATCGAGAAAGCTCGTAGATTCTGTCTTAACCGCCTCAAGCAAATTATCATTCACGATTAAAAATCGAGTGTAACTGTAGCACAGCAAATATAATTGAAGAGAGTCATTGTTTAATTGTTTCAGTCGCGCACCATTGTAGTAGTTGTTCGTGTTTTTCCAATTCCTCTTTAATACTTGTGGTGTTAAATTTCTTCATGTCTTTTCTGATACTGGCAATTCTGCAATGTTGATCGATTTTATCAAGCAAAGCTAATACACACTCGTGTTGAGCTTTTAGGGTATAACCTGCTAACGGAAATTGTATTGGAGTTTTCATCTGAAAATTATGCAACTGTTCATAAAATAGGGCAGTAATTCTCGGCGAAACCATTTTGCACAACCTAAGGCATCTTGCTTTACCTCTTGATTCGTGTCGCCCCACAAAGTTCTATATCGCTCGCTAATAAAATACGCAATAACTCAAATCACAGCCGCGCATGCAGAGAGCAACGCGAACGGAATAAGAGGAAGCACTCGAATGGGCTCACCAAATTATAATATTGGGTGCATCGTAACGACTGAACTTCGATTTAAATGCTTCCGCTTATTAGGCGACAATTAACTTTGCCGGTCGCTGCGCTCTCTGCATGCGCGGCTGTGATTTGGGCCTATATACCCCTCCCTGCTGAAGATGCTTTTGAACGATTCTCCCGGTTATCTTTGATCTAATGACCCTATTCAACCTAGATTCAAAGAATATTGTGCGAAAGATTTTTTTTGAATCGGCTAAAGCCCTTGTATGGATGCGCTTTCGTTATTCACCGAGAACTGCTGACAAATAAGGGCTGCTTTTATTCAAAAACCGATTCTTAAAATAGTTGAATTACTCAATAAAACATATAAGAATGTTATCCTTGATTTTGATTTGGTTGATATTGGTAAAATTACAAAAAAAAGATGCGGTGAGGTTAGAAGAAAGGATCTGTACGACAGTAATGAACGTTAGGCCATTAATACGGCCGCAGTATAAAAACCCACTAACGCTTGCGCGATAGTGGGTTTCGTTGCTTTCTTAACTTGAGAAACTTATTCGTCATCCCAAGATAAACTTCCGCCTGTTTGATATTCAGTGA
>DAOUQR010000041.1 GCA_030625525.1 Pseudomonadota bacterium
TTAAGTAATAAAGGCACCTATTGGATTGATAGCAATTACTCGGCAAACCGAGTGATTAAAAAAGCAGTGCGCAATGGAATTTCAGTTTGGTAAAACTGTAACTAGCAAATCACAGCCGCGCATGCAGAGAGCGCAGCGACCGGAATAAGCGGAAGAAGATGAATCGAAGTTCAGAGCACCGCTACGCGAACATTTTTAAATAAGAGATCCTTCGCGTGATATTTTATCCGAGAGTTGTTTTAGCGTTTTTATTCGAGTGCTTCCGCTTATTCCGGTCGCTGCGCTCTCTGCATGCGCGGCTGTGATTTATGTGATTGCGTAGCTTAAAGATTTGACTCCCGATTATGAACAGGTGCGAAATGTAGGTACCATCTCTCGGTGTCGCCTCTCCACATACAACCTTAAGGTTAGGAGGCCACCCTGATTTTCCCCCCTAAGCATAAACAAGGCAACCAGTGCCACCACGCTTCAAAAATTTTGCAAAAGGTTTCACTTTTTTACGCTTTTGATTAGCATGCCATAGGTCCCAGTCTCGTTGTAAATTCAACCAAAACTCCGGCTCCATTTTAAAAGCATCTGCAAATGCAAGTGATGAATCGGCGCTAACACCACGACGTCCATTTACGATTTCATTCAAACGTGGATAAGTCCAACCTAGATGATTTGCAAAATCTTTTTGCGTAATAGCCAACGGTTCCAAGAATTCTTTTAATAACATTTCACCTGGATGTGTTGGAGGTCTTTTTTTCGGTAACATAGAATACACCTCTTAATGATAATCTAATACGTCGACATCGATAGCGGCACCCTGCTCCCATTTAAAAATCACACGCCATTGCTTATTTACTCTTAAACTCCAAAAATCTTTGTAGTTCCCTTTGAGCTTTTCTAGCCGGTTACTTGGCGGCACTCTCAATGTATCTATTTTCTTGGTAGCATTTAATTGATCAAACAATCGCTGAATTTTAGGGTGAAGCTCCAGCGGCACCTTTTTCGCAGCCCTGCTTTTAATGCCATCATATATATCTCGGGCTGTTTTTGTTTTAATATTCCCTATCATTTTTAAAGTGTATACCGATATTCGATATATGTCAAGACATATCCTAATCTATCACCAATAAAAAGTCCTTGCTGCATCACACTATCAAGATATTGGATATTGGCGTCAGATCTCCACATGTAACCCTATGACCATTTCTTTTACGCCCCGATTTCTTTACTCTCTAGCGGGTCCACGCCGAGTTGGGAAGAGTACATTATTAATGGAAGACCTAATCCCTGAAGCTGAAGACCGACACTGTGTGCCGGTATACGTCGACTTGTGGGCAAATAAGTTAGCGGATCCAGCGATGCTGATCACTGAGGCTGTTAAAAAGTCCGGTGTCAGATCTCCATATGTCATGAGAACGCCCCCTATTCTGGCGAAAGAGCGACTGACTGAAATTATTGTTGGGCAGATTGGGGTTATATCAAAAGGATATTCACCGCGATACATTTCCATTGGTTTGGGAGTAGATTGAGGCTATCGGCAAGCTGTAATGTTGCGGCTAAACCAAAGCCATGCGATGAGTGAAGTTCAGTATTCGTCGGTAACGCTTGGATATCATTTATAATTTGTATTTTTGTGTCGGCATCCATCAACGCTGCATCAATAAAAATCGTGACGTTATTTTTTTTGAGTTGATTAATCAGATTGGGTCCTGGGCGATCGAGTTTCACAATGTTGACGTGGGTGTTTTGTAAAGTTTTTTCATTGACGAGTTGATCGGCTAATTCCCAAGCGATGCGATCCTCTCCAAACGGTGAGCCAATCGCGAAAACATCAATCATTTCGGTTAACTCTTAGATCTAAAAAATGGGTTGAACACGAAATGCAGGGATCATAATTTCGAATGAGCTTCTCTGCAAAAAATCTTAAGTCAGTATCATCTTTCTCTAATCCAAAACGCGTTAATCCAGAAATCAACTCGGCTTCCATTTGCGCTTGATTTTGACTGGTGGGCGGCACAATTTGAGCGTGCTCGATTAAACCGTCATCATGCGTGCGGTAATGATGCCACAATAATCCACGGGGTGCTTCAGTAGCACCAAAACCTTCGCCCGCTCGAGGCGTATATTCAATAGCAGACTGATCTGGACGCTGATACTCCCCCAATAAATTCAATGCTTCATAAATTGCAAAACAACATTCAACTGCACGCGCAACAATACTATGAAACATGTTTTGGCTAGGAAAACGAATATGATGTTTATCAAGAATTGTTTGAATAAACCCCGGTAATTTTTCATAATTTAAATTCATACGCGCCAACGGACCCACTAAATAAGGTTTATTCTGATAAGTACAATGCAGCGCCGTTGAATATGGCACTTGAAATTCTTTAAAATAATGAGAGAACTCACTCGGCTCAATAATGCGGCCATCACTGATTTTAATATTCCCTTGATGCATGGGGTAATCATCTGGATGATCGAGCGCAACCCACAAAAAGTCATGAGTATGATCCGCAAAATCTAATTGAGCACAATAATCGATTAGGGCGACAGCATCTTCCAAACCAGAACGTAGTTTTTCAATGACGTTATTTACCGCCTGTTGACTTGGCGCTTTATAAAACCCACCGACACAAGCACCCACCGGATGAACCAGACGCGCACCAAATAAGCTAACCAAATCATCCGCTAGCGCTTGCAGGCGTAATCCACGACGTATCGGTTCGGGATGTTGCTTTGCCATTTCAGGCGCCGTATTAAATCCAAAAAAATCAGGCAGCGCTAATAAATGAATATGAATACTATGACTTGCCAACCATTCCCCACAGTAAAAAACCCGGCGCATTTTTTCCACCCAAGGCGTAACCTGCATATCAAAACATTGCTCAAGACCTCGTACTGCACTCATTTGATAAGCAACGGGACAAATACCACAAATACGAGCAACTAAATCGATAACATCGTTAGGCTCACGCCCAATTAAAAACTGCTCAAACAAACGCGGCGGCTCGTAAATTTTTAATTGTAAATTATCAATTTTATTATTTTTAATAGAAAGCGATAAAGCACCCTCCCCTTCGACACGCGCTAAAATAGGAATTTCGATGTTTTTATTTGTCATATTGGAAACCGTCAGCTTGATTATTAATTTGTTGGAACTTTCTTGCGATTTCGTCATCGACCAAACCGAAACCTTGTAATCGATTGATCATCGCGTTCATATTTGGATTTTCTTTGGGGCTAAAACAACCATAACACCCGCGCCCAACTGAAGGACAAATAGCACCACATCCGGTTTGCGTTACCGGTCCTAAACAGGCTTGTTTTTTTGTCACTAATACACAAACATGATTTTCGCGCTTACATTGCAGGCATACAGCGTCTTGATCAGCGACTGGCGTAACGCCAAATAATAACGCGCGGATCGCTTGCAAAACCTGCTGGGTTGTCACCGGACAGCCCCATATTTCAAAATCAACTTTGACGTGTTTGGCAATGGCTGTAGAATTTTCAAGTGTTTTTATATATTCAGGCGACGCGTAAACTGCTTGCATCCAAGTTTTATGATCCACAAAATTACGTAAGGCTTGAATGCCTCCTGATGTTGCGCACGCGCCTATCGTTATTAAATAACCGCTATTGTCGCGAATTTTTTGGATGCGCGTCAGATCTTGTGGTGTTGAAATACTCCCTTCAATGAAAGCGATATCGACTTTTGCTGTTGGATCCAGCGCACCGGCTTCAGCAAAATGCACAATCTCAATCAAATCGTTTAGCGTGATCAAATCCAATCCCGCATTCAAAAACGACAATTGACAACCATCGCACGATGTAAATTTATGCACGGCGATTTTAGGTTTATCCATTTAGAATCCTTTCTCAGTAAATAATGCGCTGACTTCACTATAAGAGAAAACCGGGCCATCTTTACAAACAAATTTAGCACCATACTGACAGTGTCCACAATGTGCGACGGCACACTGCATGTTACGTTCCATGCTTAAATAAATGTGTTCATGTGGAACTTGATGTTTAGTTAAAGCCTTGACGGCGACTGTCATCATCGCTTCAGGACCACACATCATCGCAATGGTATTGTTAAAATTAACGCTAGATTGATCAATAAAATCCGTCACTCGTCCAGTATGAAAAGGCCAAGCTGGCCCACTCACATCCGCTGCGACAAACACTTCGACATCCGGTTGTTGCTTCCATACTGCATAGCGCTTTTTATAAATATGATCATCACTGTGTTTGATCCCTTGAAGAATCGTGATTTTTCCAAACTCATCTCGACGGCGCATTATATAATTAATCGCTGACACTGCTGGGGCACAGCCTAATCCACCTGTCGCAATTAAAATATCTTTTTGTTTGGCTAACGCAAGTGGCCAACCCCGCCCGAAAGGACCTCGCACACCCATTCGATCTCCCACTTTTAATTGTGCAAATCCTTTGGTGACTCGTCCGACGATACGGATTGTATGTTCAAGCACATCTGCCTCACGTGGATCAGAAACAATCGATATCGCGAGTTCACCCACGCCATATAAATACAACATATTAAATTGACCGGGTGTAAACGTATAGGCTTGGTGTATTTTAGGATCGCTAAAACGTAGACCTAAAGTAATAATATTTTTTGTTTCATCTCGTCTTGAAACAATTTCTGCTTCATGAGGTAAATAAGGATCGTTCATATCTCATCCGTGATTGCATTCACTTCTTCGGTAATATCAATACCCACCGGACACCAAGTCGTGCATCGCCCACAGCCAACACAACCGCTCGTTCCAAATTGTTCGTGCCATGTGGCTACTTTGTGCGTTAACCATTGTCGGTAACGATATTTAGTTTCATCGCGGTGAATTTTGTTGGCGTAATAACTATGACCGGCTGTAAAACAAGAATCCCATTCGCGAACATGTTCACTTGCATCACCGTCTAGCTGTGGTTGTTCAATTTCGCGATGACAAAAACAGGTGGGACAAACTGAGGTGCAATTACCACAGGATAAACATCGTTCTGCGACCTCTTCCCAGCGGGGATGATTAAGTCGTGACATTAATAAAGCTTGTAGTTGGCCATCATTGCCAGCCTTGAATTTTTTGGTTTGTGATTGTGCGGCGTTATCAATTAGTTTAGCCGCCCTTTCGTAGTGAACTTGAGTCGCTTTGAGTAAATTCATGGGATCAATAATAGCTTGTCCGCGAGGACTCCCCACTTCAAGCAAAAATTCATCGTCTAATTCCGTTAATGCCAAATCAAATCCACGATCAGCTTTTGGGTAGCCACCGGCTCCCACACAAAAACAATTATTAGACGAATAAGTACAATTTGCTGCAATCACAAATAATTTTTCACGACGTCGTTGATACCGTGGATCAGTCAACTCACCATTCATCAACACTTTGTCTTGGATCAACATCGCTTTGATATCACACGCTCGGGCACCCAGGATCGCGATGGGCTTTTCTTCTGCTTGAACAGAGTCAAAAGTGAGCTGGCCATCGTTATCACGAGCCACCCGCCAAAGTGTTTCTTGAGGTTTGAATAAAAGTGGTTTGATCGCCTGCGGCCCGTTGGCCCAAGCGAAGGCTTTGCGAGGATCCGTTTTAATCAATTCATAAGAACCCGGCTGTTGATGATCTCGAACCCCCCACGGCAAAAGCTGTGCGTCATTCAAGCTATCATAAATGATAGCGCCATCACGCACCTGAGGCCCAATCACGTCATAGCCATCAGCACGCAATTGTTCGAGCAAGTGGTTAATTTTGTTATGTGGTAAACGGTAGCAATCCATCGAGTGAGTTTAGTCCAAAATTCCCTTGATGGTCCAGAAATTTTGCGCGTCTCAGATCTAAGTCAGATTCAGAGAAATCAAATATAATCAGACCAGGCCCACTCACATCTTCATAGAGCCTCATTTATTTTCTGACGTTATAGCTACATCCGATATGAGCGAGAACCATTCTGGTGCTGAGAGACATTGTTGTTATTGTCTTGAGACTCCATCTTGTCGAATCGCTCACCGTTTAGTTTGTTCTGTCGTGATACTTGTTTTGTTAGCTTTTTAAGTTCCTGCATCAAGGCTTGATTGGTTTCATTCAAAGCTTGATTGGTTTTATTCAAAGCTTGATTGGTTTTATTCAACTCTTGCATAGACTGGATCAATAAGCCAAATTGTTCCGAATCGATGACGCTCATACCTTGCTGTTCAGGGTTAGCAGGAGATTTTAACTGTTTTTGCTGTTTTTGCTTTTGTTGTATTGAAGTCGCTTCAGTCAGGAGGATAATCATATCGCCAAATGACTTAGAGACTTTGTTGTTGGCAGTTAACTGTAAGTTGATTTTTCTCGCCCAATCTAGCGGCCTGGGCATTTTCTCAGTGGACTCTGTCAACTTAGCTTCTTGTGTAATGTAAAATTTCACCATAGTAATATCATGATCTGTAATCCTCATATGGATCGGCATTTGATCATTATGATTTTTAATATTCATATCAGCGCCATTTTGAATTAAGAACAAAGCAATATCGGGATGTTTAATATAATGCAGCGCTGTATTCCCAAGCTCATCTTGACGATTGATATACATTGAAATTTGCTGCTTATTGTTATGGGGAATGCGTATATTTAGGATATATGCGATAAGAAACTTGATGAATTTAACATTAAGATGATTTTTACAGAGTAAATGGATCAGCGTCATACCATTATCAGCCCTCTCATTCTCAAAGGCTTTTGCTGTCAGAAGTACTTTAACGCCGTTAATACAGTCGTCAACGTTAACCTTATCATCCATTAATTCCTGCATACAACCATTCAAACAATGAATATTTGAAGCAAGATCCTCCGAACCCGTAGTTGCTCCATATCCGATCAATTGACGTGCCAAAGACAGCTGATTCATTAAGACCAGCTGTACCGGTAAATTAGAAATATTTTGAATGCCCTTGTGTGCCAAAAATGGTCTGATGAGCGGTTCAAAATACTTGGCTGAGTCCTTTAAGAATGGTTTCTTGCGCTGAATTAAGTAATCAATCGACCGCTTTTCTTTGCGGTCAACATCTTGGTCCCAACTGCTAGAATACTTTAACAGAACTCCAATTTTTTCTGCAAAAACATTCACTAAGCTTTTGAAACATATCTGAGGGCCATCTGGAAAATTTGGTGCTAACCCATATAGATATCTCTTTAGAACATCATTACAACAATAGACGTTTAACACGCCGAGTGACACGCCGAATAACTTCTGGGACTTCTTATAGGCCTCAAACGCCAGCAAAAACATCCGAACCAAAACATGAAGCGGCGTTTGTTTTAAGTCATTTTTCGCATCAACACATGTCGGCATGTTTGGCAACAAATTGATAAAACCCAAGTGTAAATACGTATTCCCCCCCTCCAAAATCATATCGCCTAAGAAATCGACTTTTGGTAGCGTTGGCAGCACTATTGTAACAAAAATCCCACCTATCTTCTCTTTCTGCATTCTATCCTTAACTACACACTTAGCTAAGTTTTTAGGGATTAGATCAAATAGCTTCACGTAATGTTCTAATATAAAAGATAACTCTTTTTTAAGTTCACCGTTAAATGGCATATTGTATATTTGCCTAAAATGATCGCAAAACACTGAAACGTCATACTCTCCAATCAATGCTTCAACTATACGGAGTTTAGCCCTATTTTTTCTAAGAGAGAATAATGTGCAGACGATTCTAGAACGATATCCTTTGCCTATATGGTTATTAAGTGTTTTTAACCATTGGCGCGGCTCGGCATTCGGCTCGTGTGTTTTCTCCTCTAAATAAAATGGATTATCATC
>DAOUQR010000221.1 GCA_030625525.1 Pseudomonadota bacterium
TGACATCTTGAGCGCCATTTTTCCATTCGGGTAATAGTGTATTTTGAAAATGTCCAATGAAATCCAAAAGCTGTGTTTTATAGAGTTGATAGGCCCTAGCAGAGGTGTCTGTTTTTAATGTTTTTTGCTGATTGCTAAGGAGTTCAATGTAGATACGTGTGAGGTCTTTTAAATTTTTATTTTTTTTAATTTCATCATGCCTTGGGCTGTTGTTTGGTGTGCCTTTTTCTCGCATTGCTATTCTCCAATGATGGTTACATTGTAAAAATAGTTCGTCATTCTTAAGAAAAGCTTATGCGCCGTTAATATTTAAAGCAGTTAGTCGTATGATCATTTAAGACGCCGACGGCCTGTAAGTAAGCATACATAATGGTCGAACCAACAAAGGACATCCCGCGACGTTTTAAGTCTTTAGAGATTGCGTCACTCAAGGGGGTATTTACTGGAATATCGGCGACAGTCGTCCATTGACCTATCAGTGGTTCGCCATCGACATAAGCCCATAGATAATTGCTGAATGAATCGAATTCATTCTGTATCTCCATGAATACGCGTGCATTTTTTCTAGCGGTGAATACTTTGAGCCGGTTACGAATAATCGCCTGATTTTGCAATTGTGCTTCCAGCTGCTGATCCGTCATTTTCGCAACTTTTTCGACATCAAATTGGTAAAACGCATCCCGATAGCCCTCGCGTTTTTTTAGAATCGTTTCCCAATTTAAACCCGCTTGCGCGCCTTCTAATATTAACATTTCAAATAATTTTTGGTCATCATGAACGGGCATACCCCATTCCTCATCATGATATTGAATATAATGAGGTTTATTGAGATTCACCCACGCACATCTTTTTTGTTTATCGCTCATAACCTGCTCCAGTTTTGCTATTTGTTGGTAGTCTATCAGCTTTTCGTCGCTTTCTTAATCCGTGTCTAACCTGCGCGAAATAGCATTTTTGCTGTTTCGCGCAGGTTGCCGGTCTTAATTGTAGCGAATGATGTTGAGCAGAGTGTTATCGATAAAGATTTTTTTCTGAAAATCATTGATCTGCGGGATTTACTGACGCTTTAAATTGTATTTGAAATGATCATCATTTTTGTATATAATCCCCGCCTCATTGTCATTCGTGGCAATGTTTTGAGCAATAATCCTTGCCTCGTCATATGAAGAAGACAGGCAAAACCCAAAAGGAGAGACTATCTATGAGACATTATGAAATTGTCTTTATGGTTCACCCTGATCAGAGTGAACAAGTACCCAGTATGATTGAGCGCTACCAAGATATTATTAAGAAAGAAAGTGGCTCAGTACATCGTCTAGAAGACTGGGGTCGTCGTCAATTGGCTTATCCTATTAATAAGATCCACAAAGCACATTACGTATTAATGAATGTTGAGTGTGGATTGGAAGCCCTTGAAGAAATTAAACATAGCTTCCGTTTTAACGACGCTGTGATTCGCAACTTAATTTTGGCACGTAAAGAAGCATTGACTGATGCGACTCCCGTGATGAAAAAAGACGATGAACGAAGATAACGAGAGGAATACATTATGAGCGCATATAGACGCAAAAAGTTTTGTCGTTTCACAGCAGACGACGCCAAGAACATCGATTATAAAGATGTACAAATGTTAAAAAATTATGTTTCTGAAACTGGTAAAATTGTGCCGAGCCGTATTACTGGGACATCTGCTAAGTACCAACGTTTGTTATCCAATGCGATCAAGCGTGCACGTTTCTTAGCCCTAATCCCATATACTGATAAGCATAAGTAAGGAGTGTGTCATGCAAGTTATATTACTTGAACAAGTTCGTAATTTAGGTAGCTTAGGTGATACGGTTAGAGTGAAAGCCGGTTACGGACGTAACTACTTAATTCCACAAGGTAAAGCGGCTTCTGCCACTAAAGACAACCTTGCTAAATTTGAATCGCGTCGTGCTGAATTAGAAAAACGTGCGGTTGATCGTTTGGGCGGTGCTGAGCAACGTGCTGTTAAATTAAACGAATTGAGTTTAGAAATTTCAGCCTTGGCTTCAGAAGAAGGCAAATTGTACGGTTCAGTTGGCGTTAATGAAATCACAGACGCTATTAAAAAAGCCGGCTTTGAAATAGACAAACGCGAAGTCAGCATGCCTGAAGGTGCTATCCATGAATTAGGCGACTTTACTATCACACTGCAATTACACAGTGATGTGACAGCCACTGTGTCGGTTAAAGTAATCGACGCGAAAGCCTAGTCAATCTCGTTATGGCGGTCAGGCTTTCGGCCTGACCCCAACAACGCTTCACATTTCTAATTTAAAAATCAGTTCTGACGGAGAATCGACAATATGTTGTTGTTCCGTAATTTCTTATGCCCTATACCCATTACTAAGAATCGACAAAATGTAGGAAGCCCGTAATGTTTATTGGTCGTACAGATGAGCTGGCAAAGCTTGATGAGTTCATAAGCCGTCATATAGCCGGGCTTAGAGTGGTTTAGCGAAGTGATTGAGCAGATGGTCGAAAAAATTAAGCGGATGAAGTTTAAGAATCATTTAAGTATTCGGCCTGTGTTGATCTACCACGGAAAACTGAGTGAGACGGTAGAGCGGTCAAATTATTTTGTTCACTTGATAAATTTTTCTGATTTGTTGGCTACCCAGCCTTAAGGTTTCCTTAAGTTTAACTGTTTATTATTAGGCTGATTTTCAAGGTTTTTTCGGAGTTTTTTTATATGTATTCAGATAACACAGATACCGATTGGAAAAAGTGTATTGTTGATACTTATGATATTCCTAAGGCTATCTTCCAGGACACTCTTTGGGATAGATATACCGTCAATTTTCAAGCGCTTTTCTTGCGCTTGGCGGTGACGAACTTCTTAGTTAACGAAGGTGGCCGCAAGCAATGGCCCGTATGGGCGTTCTTGGCCCTTGCAGGACTTAAGAGCCCCTGTATCAACAAGGAGTATTTTCTTTCTTTAAAAACCAACGAAGCTATCCGCCCCATTCACTTTGCCGCCTGGAGTGGCAATCTTGAGCTGGTGAAATTTATTCGTGGACAGCAAGTGGGTGCGCTTGGGTTAAAAGACAACTATGACTCGCTGCCCATTCACTACGCCGCTTTGAGTGGCAATCTTGAGCTGGTGAAATTTTTGTGTAAACAGCAAAAG
>DAOUQR010000253.1 GCA_030625525.1 Pseudomonadota bacterium
TTTTTGCTGTCTAATTGTAAGCGTCCGTGTCTGGGAGCAAGCTCTAGCTGACCACTCAAGCCCATTAAACCCATGTTTGATTTATAATTTACAATTGACAGATTTTTAAGTACAGCGTTCACATCCCACCCAGCTTGATTCTGTGGGTTTTCATGCCACTGAAAATTCACGTTTGCTAAATCACCATTCGCAGCCCATTGATTCAGTTTTTTACTTAAACCTAAATGTCCTTTTAAATAAGCAAACAACGCACCTAAATGCAGGCGTTTTAAATAAACATGCACATTTTCAAGCCCCGCTTTACGCGTTAACTCAATTTTTAAAGCATTACTCAACCACTGTTCACCCTGGCTTGAAACACTGACTTTATCAGCGGATAACACCCAGCCATTCCTCCCCAACTCCCAATTAAAGTTACCTGACACTTGATGAAATAATTGTTGGTACTGATTGTTTGGATTTTTAAGATTAAGATGATTAATGGCAATCACCGATTGGAGATGTTGAATTGTTTGATGCTGCCAAGTCATCCAAAGCGAGACATTTGCATTACCACTCGTCACAGTTAAATCCGCAATGGACTTTCTCCCTAGCCATTGCGGCAATAAAATATTGTCGCCTTCTAAATAGATTTGCCCTTGCCACGAAGCCCACGCTTGCGGCTCACCATTTAAAGTAGCGATTAACTTCAACTGTGTTGGCACCGTTTGTTTTAAGCTGAGTTCACCACGGATTTTATGCTGCTCACCTCGGTTATAAATAGCCACATTAAAATGATTGATCGGTATAACGCGACCATTTTTCATCACGATATAAATAGCAAAATCATGTAAAACAATCTCTGGCTGAGTCCCTAACCATTCGATTAAATGCGACATATCGCGGGCATCGGTTTGTCGAAATTCATCCGTTTGATTAATGCCATCGACTTTAAATTTTCCCGAGGATAATTGATGCACCGTCAATTTTGCGCCGTTCACAATTAACAAACCCGGAACAAATTTGCCTTCGATTAAACTATCCCACAAATCAATGCCGACATTGATTTCTTTGACACGCAGTAGAGGTTTTTGATGATTATCGCTTAACACAACCACATTTTTTAATTGTAGAACGGGCTCATACCAACGCCAACCCGCGGCCACTTTATCTATTTTGACCGGTTGACTGAGTAAATGAGAAACCAGTCGTTGAATTTGTGGGCGATATTGCCCAAGAAAAGGAGTCAGTGCGCGAACAAAACTCGCAGCAACCGCCATAAAAACAAGCAAAAAAGCAATAACAAACCATAGGCGCCTCAGCCAATGATGTGAGTTGGATGCGGTCTTGGCTGTAGTGTCAATGGATTTATTTTGCATAGGCAGCTACTATAGCTATTGCTCAATTTTTGTCAAGGCATACGCTTAAAAAGACTCACTTCTGATAGGTACCAAAGGGGTAGTCTGAATGATTTTTCCACAGTCTTTTTTGATAGATTTCGCGCAAAAGAACGCCGGTCGGTTCCTTCATGCCTGAGTGGGTAAATAACAGGTCGGTTTGGTCGATACAACGTAGCCTATCATTCGTAACTAAATCGCTTAGATAACTATCGGATAAATCGGGACCCGCATGCCCTAACGCTCCTCGAGGCGCGGAAACTTTACTTACCAGCACAGTTAAAACCACAGCGCAAAATTCTGCTTCGTCGGGCGTAAAGACAGAAAAATTTTTCATTTCTCTCATTTGACGGGCGCTATAACTCAAATATTGATAGGGTTGCATATGTAAAAATATATCCTCTAACATACCCCCATCAAGTTGCTCGATTGATGTCCGCATAAAAGCCTCTATCCCACTAATTGTATGATTGGTTTGATACAGGTATAAACTACTGAGATACTTCATTAGGGTTGGCAACTCTGTCATTAAATACCCCACTTGTTTATCTAAAGATTGAGCGAAAGGGTAATTTCGCCAATCATGATATTGGCTAACCCAGTTTTGGTAAAACTGACGTCGAAATGATTTGTCATACGCAAGACGACTCACCTCAACTCCAAATTGATTTGCCATCAAATATAAACTGTCGAGCATGGGTACGGGAAGGAATCTCCGCAACACACTCATCAAAGCAACTAAAAGAGTGATCCCCACGCCCCCGTCCGGATTGTGCCATTTATATAATAAATGCAGCAATGTCGGACTTGAAGAATCATGCGCTGGCATCGGACCTAAAATATTATCATGCTGGCTATGAAGACAGGTGACTTGTTTAGCAACATCAAAAACCCCGGGACATTGATAATCACCAAATTGACTGTGATCAACCGCAATTTTTGACAAGGCATTATTCGGTATCGCCGCTTCCCATAAAAACACCTGATTAATGGGATAGGAAGATGAACGCTTCTGACTCATCAGATCGAGCGCTTTCGAGGTTAAATAACAACCCAAACTATGCGCAATAATATTTGTATTAAGTCCGGCATGCGTTAATTGTTCAAGTAAGGATACCAATTTAGGCGCACAGTCTCGCGCTTGGAACACCGCGGACATATAATCTGTTTGCTTTGCAGGATCGCCCGGCCAGGAAACATGACACATGCGCTGTTGTTCAGCATAGTGAAGACGATCGCTGGCCGCACGATTAAAATTATTTTCCATATGTAGCCACCAACTATGCGCATAAATTCCATTGAGTTCCCAATCGTTTATTTTTGGAGCGAAATCACTCAGGTTTTCAAATTTTTTAGGTTGGATGTATCGATACAAATCATTGCGCTCGCCATCCGGTAAACCTAAATGACCTAAG